>DAONEZ010000007.1:0-17176 GCA_035403345.1 Anaerolineaceae bacterium | reverse complement strand
CTTTTTGGACACCAAAGCGGCGGCTGAACAGATATTGGAATTAAATCCAGAGGCTGTAATTTTGAAGTCCTATCTCAAAGAATCCGTTGGGGACCCGATCGAAGCACTTGGAATCAAGGTGATCTACCTTGACCTCGAGACCCCCGAAGCAATCAATAAAGACATCCTTACACTGGGAGAGCTGTTCGGAAATAAGGAAAGAGCAGATCAGTTGGTGGCCAATTATGATATGGCCGCTAAAAAAGTCACCGATGTGACCGCCAGCCTAACAGAAAGCGATAAACCTTCTGTATTGATGCTTCAGTATTCCGATAAAGGCGACGAAATCGCTTTCAAAGTTCCACCGATGGATTGGCTGCAAACCAGCCTGGTCACGATGGCTGGAGGAACGCCTGTTTGGAAAGACGTCCCTACCGATGGCTGGACTACCATCACCCTTGAACAGGTCGCTGCCTGGAATCCACAAGTCATCCTGCTGGTCGATTACAAAGGCCGCGCGGCTGACCTGGTCGCCGGGCTGAAAGAAGACGCCAACTGGAAACTGCTGGACGCCGTCAAGAACGGCAAGTTATACGCCTTCCCGCTGGACTTCCAGAGCTGGGATCAGCCTGATACGCGCTGGACGCTCGGATTGACCTGGTTGGCGCAAAAACTACACCCGGAACTTTTCCCCACCGTTAATATGACCGATGAAGTCACAAAATTCTACGAAGACTTCTACGGATTTGACCAGGACACGATCTCCTCAACGATCCTGCCCCTGCTCAAGGGCGACCTCTAACTTACTCCATCTCAAAGGGTGGGATCATCAGTTGTCCCACCCTTCAAAAAAAGGCCGTCGTTGAAAACCAGGAAAACCTTCATTTACATCGCTCTGATCCTGCTGCCCCTGCTGGTGCTGGGGATATCATTGTTCATGGGGCGTTACCCCAAACCGCTTTTTATTTCCCTGGAAGTCCTCAAGACTGACCCGCTTGCCCAAAGACTCGTTTTCAACCTGCGGTTGCCGCGCCTGATCACTGCCATGCTGCTGGGTATGTCGCTTTCAGCTGCCGGCGGGGTGATGCAAATGCTCTTCCGTAATCCACTGGTGGAACCGGGTTTCCTGGGGGTCACCCAGGGTGCTGGTTTTGGAGCTGCACTGAGCATCCTCCTGTTTTCCGCCTCACCCCTTCTAATCGAACTCAACGCCACCCTGTTTGCCGTGCTAGGACTGGCGTTTTCCTACTTTCTTGCCCGCCGCATCCGTTATGGCGGCTGGGTACTGCGCCTAGTGCTTTCCGGTATTGCGGTCTCGGCCATCTTTTCCGCCGGACTGGGCATCCTGAAGTATCTGGCCGACCCTCTCACCAAGCTGCCGGACATCGTGTTCTGGCTGATGGGCGGGTTGTGGTCGGTGGAGTGGAAAGACCTGCTCTACATCCTGCCAGTGGTCATCGTTGGGCTGGTCATCATTTTCCTCATGCGCTGGCGCCTGAACCTGCTGTCGCTGAGTGATGAAACCGCCTTTTCCCTGGGCGTTTCGGTAGGCCGCGAGCGCATCCTGATGCTGGCAGCCAGCGTGGCGGTGACAGCCGTGGTGGTTTCTGTGGCGGGCATCGTGGGCTGGATCGGTTTGATCGTGCCACACCTCACCCGCCGCCTCACCAGCGCCAACGCCGCCGAGTTCATCCCGGTCAGCATGTCCTTTGGAGCGGTCTTCGCCATCATCTGTGACGATCTGGCACGTGTGCTCACCGTGGGCGAGATTCCTTTGGGCATCATCACCTCTCTGCTGGGAGCTGTGCTGTTTTTGCTCATGATGACCAATCGGAAATTAAGGATCGCCTTACGATGAGCACTGCGATCCTCGCTGTTGATGCACTGGATTTTGCCTACCTCCCCGGGCAGCGCTCCGCTGTCAGCCAGGTCAGTTTTGAGATCCTGCCGCAGACTGTAACGGCCATCCTGGGACCAAACGGCGCAGGAAAGACCACCCTGCTGCACTTGCTGCTGGGCCTGGTCAAGCCGAAAAGCGGCGCGATCATGCTCAATGAGAAAGCACTCTCCGCCTACTCCCGCCGCGAATTGAGCCAATGGATCGGACTGGTACCGCAATCCGAGAGCCTGACCTTCGAGTTCACCGTGCTGGAGTACGTGCTGCTGGGGCGCGCTCCCTACCTGGGTGCGCTGGATCAACCCGGGCCGGAAGATGAAGTTATCGCCCGCCAGTCGTTGAAAGACGTGGGTATAGAACACCTGGAACAACGGTCAGTTCTGGCGCTCAGCGGCGGTGAGCAGCAACTGGTGACCCTGGCGCGCACGCTCACCCAGCAGCCGAAAGTCCTGCTGCTGGACGAACCCACCTCGCACCTCGACCTGAGCAACCGCAATGCCACGCTGCGCATCCTGCACCGCCTGCGCCAGGGCGGCACTACAGTCATCTTTACCACGCATGACCCCGAGGCAGCTGCACTGATCGCTGACCGCCTGGTGCTGATGCGTTCCGGGCAGGTGTTGCACACCGGCGACATGGAGAGCACTTTCACCAGCGTGAAATTGAGCGAAACCTACGGCACGCCTGTGGAAGTGACCCGCTTCGACGGCTCGTGGATCGTAAAGTCCATGGAACGCCTGGCGTGAATACATATCCCGGTCGGATCATCCTGCTCTCCGGGGCCTTTGATGCAGGTAAAACCACCCTGTTGTTAATGCTGCTGGATGAATTGGAAAGCAGTGGTCTTAAGGTTGCCGGGGTCATTTCTCCTCCAATTCTGAAGGATGGAGAGAAGGTTGGTATTGCCCTGCGTGACCTGGCTACAGGGTTCACCCGGCAATTAGCCGTCCTGCGCGCCCTCGCTGGGGACAGCGCCATCAGTACCAAACGCTGGAGTTTTTCCACTGAAGGAATGGCAGACGCCAACCGCATCCTGGCAGAAGCCACACCGTGCGATGTGCTCATTATCGACGAGTTAGGCCCACTGGAGTTCGAGGGGCAGGCAGGCTGGACAAATGGCCTGGCTGCCATTGATTCCGGGCGGTACGCGCTGGCAATCTGCGTGGTGCGCCCGTCCTTGATCGCAAAAGCACTTCAAAGCTGGCCGCAGGCGCAAGTGATCAAAGTGACCCGCGCTACACAAGCCGATGTCCTGGCAGCATTAAGAAACCTGGCCTTGGGGTCGGACGCTATTGCAAGGGATTGATCGTCAATCCCTTAGTTTTTTCTCAGTGTGACGTAACGGGCGAAACCTTTTTCCTGTACCATATGAGATGACGCGCCCTGGCTGATGCTCAGCATGGTCTCGCGTGCATTCAGTACGATGGTGCCGGAGAGGATGGTGACCCCGTATTCGAACAAAATGGGTGTCATGGGCGTGCTGGGTCCCAACATGACCACCTCCTTGCCGGGTTTGCACAGGCGGACCAGCTCTTCGAAGGTCTTATTGATCAGGGTGGTGGCGGAGAGTGCCAGGATGTCGGTTTTCGGTAAATAATCAGGGGCTGCTGAAGAAGGGAGGTCATCTTCGCGCGGGTTCAGCTCGAACACCCAGTAATTCGCAGCGCGCTTGCGAATCTCATCTCCAAAAGGAAAATGCCCGATGAAGGCCACGTTCTTCCCCTGGCAATGTTCCAGAACGTATTCATGCGCATTAAGCGCTTCCAGCGGCGCGCTCACAGGCGGCAGCAGGGCGTTGATGGCTGCCATACCGATAGCAGCTTCAGTCAGGCTATCGGATTCCACCATTTCAACCAGGTCAGTGGTGCTCAATTTGTGCAGGTTGCCCGCCTCACGCACAGCTGGCCGGTGGCGGTGATTGAACTCCGGGTTTTGCAGCGTTGCCGCCAATCCGCAGCTGAGACCATTTTGAGTGCGAACCAGCACTGCTACACGCGACAAACCAACCACAACGTCCAACACCTCCCCTGGCAGGATTGATCTTTGCAAGTGCTGTAGTATCGTCATATGTTCCTCAGTTTATTGGCATGGTTTCCCAGCGATTATACCGCAACGCTTTTTTACCGAAGTGCCACCGTCCGCGTTTGGATTACGGTACAATGTGAAAGAATTTATTCATCAGGATAAACAATGGAACCTTTTGATTTTTTGCTTACTAAATTTAGGAAGAAAAGGACGATCGGACTGGCACTCAGCGGCGGCTCCACCTATGGTGCTGGGCATGTGGGCGTCCTGCAGGTCCTGCAGGAGGCCGGCATCAAACCGGACTTCGTGGCGGGAACCAGCGCGGGTGCACTGGTTGGCAGCGCGTATTGCGCCGGGGTGCCGCTGGTGGAAATTGAAGAACTGTTCCTCACCCTGGATTGGCCCACGTTAGTGAAGTTTTCCATCCGCAAACCCATCTCCCTGTTGGATACTCAGCCGATGGAGGCCTTTCTCAAGAAACGCCTGGGAGATATTGAATTTAAGGACCTCAAGATCCCCTTCGCTGCCATCGCCTGCGACATCCACACTGGCGAAAGGGTCGTGCTGGATAGCGGACCGTTGATCCCGGCGGTACGCGCCAGTTCCGCCATTCCGGTGCTGTTCACCCCGGTTGAGATTGGCGGTCGGCTGCTGGTGGATGGCGGCATCGTGGATGATGTGCCTGTGGAACAACTGCGGACGATGAACGCGGATTTCACTATAGTCAGTGACGTCAGCCGGAAAGGCAAGATCAGCAAGAGACCGGAAAATATTTATGAAGTGATGATGGCTACCATTTATACGATGCAAGCACGCATCTCAGCGGTGGATGAGGACGCCTGCGATTGCTACATCCGCACTGACCTCTCGCAGTATTCATCCTGGGGCTGGGGGGATGCGGCAAAAATGATCGCCACTGGAAGAAAGTCCGCAGAAGCAGCCTTGCCCAGGCTCAAGCAGCAACTGAGGATCAAATAAACCATAACATAACGGAGAAACCAACATGGAACTCGCAGCCATCCCTTTCGAAAAACTGCACGCAAACACTTTCAGCCTGTGGGACGAGCAATGGTTTTTGCTGACGGCCGGTGATTTTGGACAGCAGCACTTCAATTGCATGACCATCTCGTGGGGCAGCCTGGGCGTGATCTGGGGCAAGCCCTTTGTGCAGGTGGCCGTGCGCCCCGTGCGGCACACCTTCTCCTTTATCAATGACTACCCGGAATTCACCCTGTGCGCTTTCCCGGAACAATACCGCAAGACGCTGAACACGCTGGGCTCCAAATCCGGGCGGCAGATGGACAAGATGCATACTTCAGGTCTGACACCGGTGAAGGCCGACCTGGTGGCAGCGCCGGTTTTCGCCGAAGCCGAGTTGATCTTCGAATGCCGCAAGATGTACTGGCAGGACATGGACCCGGGGCACTTTCTTAGCGGTAAGATCGACCAATGTTACCCCGGCAAGGATTACCACCGCATCTTTTTCGGAGAAGTGTTGGCGGTAAGGGGGACTGACCGGTATCAGTAGGAACTTTTTTTCTCTCTGTTTAAGAAATGAAGAGTCCGTATCTGGACTCTTCATTTCTTTATCTATTTAGTCTCTAGGATTAAATTGTTGGAGGGGTTGATGGAGGTACCGGGGGCATAGGCGGTTGGTAAGTTTCACCGGCGATTGGACCCAGGTATTGCGCATCACCGAAGGCCAGGATGGGGATGAAGATAAAGGATAGGAAGAGCAGTCCAAAACCGAAGCCGGTATCTTTACCAAACACCTTGGCCATATCAAATATGATCATTATTGAAATAACGATATTAACCAGCGGTACAAATAACAGTAGTAGCCACCACCAGGGACGTCCCAGAATCTCCAACTGCACCAGGCTGCTGTAGATGGGGATGATCGAAGCCCAACCCGGTTTCCCGGCTTTGACAAAGATCTTCCACATACATATGATGTAGAAAACTATTATCGCGATGTAAAACACCCAGAAAACAAACGAACCAAAAAAACCAATACCGTAATCTGAATTCATTCTGTCTCCTTTTGAATTATCATTAACTTGAGTGTAACAAGTAATCATAAAAAGTCAATAGATTTGGATAAATATTGTCCAATTTGGTGAATTAATGTCCATCTTCCTGTCAAAGTTACTCCCGCTCTTCCTCTACCCCACCGGGCTGCTTGCGCTGCTGCTCCTGCTGGGCCTGCTGCTCTGGAAAAAACACCGATTAGCCAAAACATTGGTGATCCTCGCGCTCATCCTCCTGGTCGTTGCTGGCAACAAATACACCGCCTTTTCGCTGGCGCGCTCATTGGAGTGGAAGTACCCGGCCTTGCCCGCGGGGCAGAAAGCGGACGCCATTGTGCTGCTGGGTGGAGCCACCGAACCCAACACACCTCCGCGCACAATGGTGGAAATGAACTCCGCCGGTGATCGCGTGACTTACGCCTTCAAACTCTGGCAGGAAAACGCTGCGCCGGTCATCCTGTTGAGCGGCGGGAACATCGACTTCCTGTCCGAAACCAGCTCCACACCGGCTGCCAATATGGCTGCGCTGCTAGAGCTGATAGGGGTCCCGCCGGAGGGGCTGCTGCTGCAGGACAAATCCGAAAACACGGAGCAGGACGCCCTGTACAGTTGCCAGCTCATCCAGGAAAAGGGGTACGAAAATGTGCTGCTGGTGACCTCGGCCTTCCACATGCCGCGCTCCGTGCTGCTGTTCGAGGCGCAGGGCTGCCGGGTAATCCCTGCTCCGACCGATTACAGCGTGACCGAAGCCGGCTGGCAAAAGCTCTGGCACCCCACCGCACAAGAGTTCATCCTCAATCTCATCCCGCAATACCCCAACCTGTCCACAGTAACAAAAATGATGAAGGAATACATCGGGATCCTGTATTACCGCCTGAGCGGAATCCTTTAGCTCCGGGGTCTTACCTCAACCCGGTATGAAAAACACAGCAGCGATTATTACATTCATCCTCTTTTGTCTGACAACACCCTTTTTATTCTTGTAAAGCTTTTTCATTCATGCTATCATCAACAAGCAGAAATCTTTTTTCCTGTGCCTGTCTTTAGGTATGATTATTACTAATCGAATAACATGAAAGAGAGGTGATTTCCAGCGCGTTTAATAAACCCCAATTTTCCAAGTTCCTTTTTTCTGTAATCACTGCAAGGTCCCACCAGAATTGTTAACCGCGCAGTGAGGAATTCAGCCTCCGGGCTAGAAAACCAATATTCTTAAGAACAGGACATACTATGATCAATCCTCATCCAGGACTTCCAGAACTAGAGTATGTAAAACCGGCCTCCCTTGCCGACGCGAGCAAGTTCCTCGCTGACCATGAGGGCAAAGCCAAACCGTTCTCAGGTGGAACGGATTGCTTCGTCCGCCTGCGCGATGGCGTGATGAAACTGGACTACCTCGTGGACATCAAAGGCCTCGAAGGTACCCATGAACTCAGTTTCGATCCTGCCAAAGGGCTCACCATTGGCGCGGCTGTCACCATGAACCGTGTCGCCGCTCACCCCGACGTGATCAAGCATTACCCGAACCTGGCGGAAGCCTGCCGCTCAGTGGCCAGTTACCAGTTGCGCAACCGCGCCACCATTATTGGCAATATCTGCAACGCCTCCCCGGCCGGCGACACCATCGGCACCTGCCTGGCGCTGGATGGCATTCTCAACGTCCACGGAGTAGATGGCACCCGCACTGTACCGCTCAATTCCTTCTTCCTGGCCCCCGGACGCACGGTGTTGAAACCCGGTGATGTGGTCACATCCATCACCCTGCCCGTACCTCCCAAGGGACTGGTTGGCTTATACAAGAAGCTGGGACGCAATGTCATCAGCGACTTGTCCATCGTGGGCGTCACCGTGCTGGGCTATCCCAATCCCAAGTCCCCTTCCGGTTACACCTTCCGCATCGCGCTCGCTTCGGTTGCCCCGGTTCCTTTTGAAGCCAACAAAGCCGAAGCCATCCTTTCCGAGGGCAAAGTGACAGCCGAGACGATCGCCAAAGCGGCTGAAGCTGCCATGGAATCCGTCACCCCCATCGATGATGTGCGCGGTTCTGCCCGTTACCGCAAGTACATGGTACGCAACCTGACCCGCGAAGCGCTCACCGAAGTGTGGGCAAAGTTGAGCAAATAGCCGCGGCTATTTGACCCATAAAGGAGGAATAAATGGCTTATTCAAGAATTACACTCACCGTGAATGGTGTACCTGAATCGGTGGATGTTCCCCAAAGCATGACACTGCTGCAGATGCTGCGCGAAAAACTCTCCCTGACCGGCACGAAGAATGGCTGCTCTGCTGGCGAATGCGGTGCGTGCACCGTCCTCATGAATGGTGAACCGGTAAATAGCTGCATGGTCCTGGCTGCTGAATGTGATGGTGTTGAGATCGTGACCGTGGAAGGTCTTGCCAAGACCGGCAAACTGACCAAAATCCAGGAGACCATCATCAAGACCGGCGGCGTGCAGTGCGGTTTCTGCACCCCCGGCATGCTCATCTCCGCCACAGCGCTGCTGCAGCGCAATCCGAACCCGACCGAAACCCAGATCCGGGAAGCGCTGGTTGGTAACCTGTGCCGCTGCACTGGCTATTATAGAATCGTAGAAGCTGTAAAAGAAGCCGCCAAGTAACCGGGCTTCGGACACAGATACCTCAAAAGGAGCCGAAATATGGCAAACGAGAAATCTCAAGAAAAAGCCTCCAGTCTGATCGGTGCGAGTGTAACCCGTAACGATGTGTTTGAAAAAGTGACTGGTACGGCAGTATATTTAGATGACATCCAGTTCGGTAACAAGCTTCTATATGCCCGCGCAGTCCGCAGCCCGTATCCGCATGCCCTGATCAAGAAGGTGGATACCAGCAAAGCTGAAAAACTCCCCGGCGTGAAAGCCATCGTAACCGGCAAGGATTTTCCGGAACGCATGGGTCTGTACATCAAGGACAAGACCATCTTCGCGGTGGACCGCGTGCGCTTCCTGGGTGAACCAGTGGCAGCCGTGGCCGCTATCAGTGAAGAGATCGCCATGAAAGCCTGCGAACTGGTGGAAGTGGAATATGAGCCGTTGGAAGGCGTGTTCGATGCAGAGTATGGCGCTTCCGACAAAGCCCCCCTCATCCACCCCCAACTGGGCGAATATGATTGCCCCAACTTCATCTTCCCCAAGCCCGGCACCAACATCGCCAACCACTTCAAGATCCGCCGCGGCAATTGCGAGGAAGCCTGGAAGAAGTGCGAATATATTGTTGAGCGCACCTACCGGGTGCCCCACATCCAGCACGTGCCCATCGAAACCCACCTCGCCGTGGCGCAGATGGACGAAAAAGGCAAAGTGACCCTGTGGGCTACCTCCCAGTCACCATTTGCCCAGCGTAACTTGCTCGCCAAAGGTCTGCACATCTCCCAGAGCGATATGCGCGTGATCGCCCCCCTGGTGGGCGGCGGTTTTGGTTCCAAAGCCGGCGTCACCATGGAAGGCATCCCCGTTGCCCTGGCCACCAAGGTCAAGGGTTGGCCGGTGAAATTCGTGATGACCCGCGAGGAAGAGTTCTACACCAACTTTGTGCGCCAGGGCTTGATCGCCCACGTCAAGGTTGGCTGCGACAAGGATGGTAACATCCTGGGACTCAAGAACGTGATGTACTGGGATGCAGGCGCTTCTGCTGAATACGGTTCAAACGTCACCCGCGCCGGCGGCTACTCCAGCTCCGGTCCGTATGACATCCCGAATGTGGAAACTGACAGCATCTGCGTTTACACCAACCACCCCATCGGCGGCGCTTACCGTGGTTTTGGCATGTCCGAATTGCACACCGGTATTGACCAGGCGATCGACGAACTGGCCGAAAAAGCCGGGTTTGACAAGGTGAAATTCCTCAAGAAGAACGCCGTCTCCGAAGGCGACATCCTCGCCACCGGTATGACCATGCATGCCAACGGCATTCAGGAGTGTATCGACAACGTCGCCAAAGCGATTGACTTCTCCAAGAAGGAAGAACCCTCATCACCTGACCGCCTGCGCGGCAAGGGTATTGCCATCATGTGGAAAGCCCCCGCCATGCCCCCCAACCCCGGCTCCAGCGCCTGGGTGGAACTCTCGGAAGATGGCAAGGTAACCGTTGGATTGGGCGGACAGGAAATCGGCCAGGGTACGTTCACCGTCATGGCCCAGATCGCAGCTGCCTCCCTGGGCGTCAAGTACGAGGACGTGCGCATCGCCGGACCGGTTGATACCCAGTACAGCCCGTACGAATGGCAGACAGTTGCCAGCCGCCTCACCTGGAGCATGGGCAATGCTGTGCGTGCCGCTGCTGCGGATGCACGTAAGCAGATCCTGGACGTGGTTGCTGAAGCCTGGAACGAAACTCCTGAAGACCTGGATATCGTGGACGGCGTGGTGGTCTCCTACAAGAGCGAGCAGGAAACACCGCTGGCCAACATGGTTATCTACGGTCTGCCCAAGCCCAATAACCAGGGCTGGATGGGCGGTCCGATCGTTGGACGCGGTTCATTCATGCCCAAGTACGTCACCAACCTGGACGCCGAAACGGGCCAGGGTCCGCGCGCCGTGGTGCACTACACCGTGGGCTGCGAGGGACTGGATATTGAGATCGATAAAGCCACCGGACGTATTCATGTGGTCAAAGCTGCGGCTTCCTTCGACGTTGGCAAGGCCATCAACCCCGAACTGGTGAAGGGCCAGGTTGAGGGCGGCTTCATCCAGGGCCTCAGCTCTGCCATGTTCGAAGAGATCCGCCTGCGCGAGGGCGTGATGACCAACCCGAGCTTCGTGGATTACCGCATTGCCACCACCGCAGATACCGCTTTCCCGCTGGACACCACTTACGTGGAAGTCCCGCAGGATGACGGTCCGTGGGGCGCGCGCGGCGTGGGCGAGCATCCCATGGTGCCCACCATCGCTGCGCTGGGCAATGCCATCTACGCTGCCACAGGCGTCCGCCTGGTAGGACCTCCATACTCCGCGGAGAAGATCTACCTGGCAATCCTTGACGCTGGACTGGTCAAGTAAGCTTGTTCACAATGCCGGATGGTTTCCCATCCGGCATTTTTATCTCTTTTCATCACCGTAAGTCCGTTTTTCCAGGATGGATTACGGACTCTCATCATTGAATTAATGTGACAAACAACCAATTACTTTGCTATATGTATCACTTGAAATGTCAGACATCAGATCGTACACTTAGGCAGTAATTGTTAATCCCCAAAATTAACCTCGGAGGAAATAATGGCGCAAGATAACCCTGTTGTGGAAACCGACGCTCTGTCAAAATTAAAAGAGCTTCGGAATCAGAGCAAACTCGGCGGTGGTGAGAAACGTATCACTGCCCAGCACGAAAAAGGTAAAAAGACCGCCCGCGAACGCGTTGACGCCCTGTTGGACAAAGGTTCATTCCAGGAGATCAATGGTCTCATGAAAAACCGCCACACCGATTTTGGTCTGGATAAGGACAAGATCCCTGGCGATGGCATGGTGGCTGGATTTGGCACGATCAACGGTCGCAAAGTCTGTGTATATGCCCAGGATTTCACCGTCATGGGCGGTTCATTTGGTGAGGTCGCCGGCGAGAAAGTCAGCCGTGTGATGGACCTGGCCATGGACGCCGGTGTACCCGTGATCGGTATCAACGATGGCGGCGGCGCGCGCATCCAGGAAGGCATCTATAGTTTGTATGCTTACGGTGAAGTGTTCTATCGCAACGTCCAGGCCTCCGGGGTCGTTCCTCAGATTAGCGTTATCATGGGACCCTGTGCCGGCGGTGGTGTGTATTCACCCGCCCTTCAGGACTTCATCATCATGACCCAGAACATGGGTAACATGTACATCACTGGACCGGAAGTGATCAAGGCCGTGACTAACGAGATCGTTGATCATGAGACACTCGGTGGCGCCATCACTCATACCACCATTTCCGGTGTGGCTCACTTTGCTGCTCAGGACGAAGAAGATACCTTCGCAATCGTGCGTAAGATCCTAGAATACATCCCTGACAACAATGCCAGCACACCGAAAATCCTTTCGAGTGATGACAGCCCATTCCGCGCGGACAAAGAACTGAACACCCTGGTTCCCTCTGATCCCAACCAGACCTATGACATCAAAGATGTCATCACCCGCATCGTTGACAATGGTTCCTTCTTCGAAGTCCACCAGAATTTCGCCACCAATGCAGTGGTCGGTTTCGCCCGCCTTAACGGCGAGAGTGTAGGTATTGCAGCCAACCAGCCTGCTTCCATGGCTGGTGTACTCGATATCAACTCATCAGATAAGATCGCTCGGTTCGTGCGCTTCTGCGATGCCTTCAACATTCCTGTGATCACTTTCGTCGATACTCCAGGATTCATGCCCGGCACTCATACCGAATACAACGGCATCATTCGCCACGGCGCCAAGATCCTTTACGCCTTCTCTGAAGCTTCCGTTCCCAAGATCTCTGTCGTCACCCGCAAGGCTTATGGCGGCGCGTACATCGTCATGGGCAGCAAGCACCTGCGTGCAGATATGTGCTTCGCCTGGCCTTCCGCTGAGATCGCTGTCATGGGCGCAGACGGTGCTGTGAATATCCTCCACGGTCGAGCATTGAAGGAAAAATCCCCTGAGGAAGCCAAGGAAATCCGCAAGCAGCTGGTGGCTGAATACAAAGATAAATTCTCCAATCCGTACCAGGCTGCTGGCGCAGGTTTTATTGATGAAGTGATCGTGCCCAGTGAAACCCGCCAACGCTTGATCAGCACCCTGGAGATTCTCCGCAACAAACAAAGCTCCTCACCTGCCAAAAAGCACGGAAACATCCCGCTTTAGGAGAAATGGACTGAATCATGGATAATTTGTCACTGGCATTAGGAATCTCAGGAATTGGTATCCTGGTTCTTCTATTGGTCTTGATCGCGCTGGCCGGGATCGTGTACCTGATGACACGATTTATTGTTGACAAACCGGAAGTTGAAGAACAAGAAGAGGAAGAATCTGCCCAACCGGTAGCGGCTGAAGCAAGCGAAGACAACCAGGACCTAAGGCTGGCTGCAGCTATTGCCGTTGCCATCGCCCGGGCTCAATCAGAGACCCTGGTATTTGCCCCCGAATCATCTGCCAGCGAGGTGAACTCCTGGCGCGCTTTTGGCATGCAACGCCGTTTAACACAATCATCCACTATCAGGAGAACGAAATGACACAGTATCACATTAATATTAACGACAAATCCTACGATGTAGAAATCCTCGATGATCCAAGAGCAGATGAGATCCGGGTCAACGTGAACGGCGAGGAATTCACGGTAACCGCAGAAGAAGTCGGTAAACCCGCCGTTTCTGCAGTAGCTCCTGCACGCGCCGCAAAGCCTGCTCCTCAAACCCGCGCTGCCGCCCCTGCTGCCGCAGCGCCGGTCGCTGCCGGACCTGGAACCGTGAAATCTCCGCTCCCCGGTGTGATCAAGTCCGTGAAGGTCCGCGAAGGTCAAACTGTCAAAGCCGGTGATGAGGTCTGTGTCATCGAAGCGATGAAAGCCATGAATGTGATCCGCGCCCCGCAGGCAGGCAAGATCGCCCGCGTGTACGTCAGCGAAGGCACCAATATTTCCCATGGCGCACCTCTCATGGATATTGAGTAAGAGGAAAGGACACTATCATGGGTTTTGATCTTTCAGGTCTACTCGGAGGTCTACTCGATATCACCTGGCAACAACTCATCATGGTTGCATTGGGTTTACTGCTCATCTACCTTGGCATCTTCAAGGATTATGAACCCACATTGTTGATCCCGATCGGTTTCGGGTGTATCCTGGGTAACCTTCCGGTTGCTGCAAACATGATTGGTGAAGATGGACTTTTCGGTGTGTTGTACCGGGCAGGCATCAGCAACGAGCTGTTCCCGCTGCTCATCTTCCTCGGCGTTGGCGCAATGCTGGACATGCGTCCCCTGTTGAGCCAACCAATCATGTTCGTCATGGGCGCTCTGGCCCACCTGGGCATCTTTGCCACCCTGGTAATCGCCCTGCTCCTGGGCTTTAACCTGGCCGAATCCACTGCCATCGGTATGATTGGTGCCATTGACGGTCCAACCGTAATCTATGTGAACGGTAAACTGGGCGGTCTCTTCGAGACCCCCGGGCTTGCCGCAGCCATTGCCGTAACCGCGTATTCCTACATGAGCCTGGTTCCCATCATCCAACCTCCATTGATGCGGCTCTTCACCACCCGGTCAGAACGCGCCATTCGCATGGAATACACTCCACGGCCGGTTTCAAAAACAACCGTGATCCTTTTCCCCATCGTGATCACCATCATCGCTGCTGTATTCCTGCCTGAAGCCGCACCGCTGATTTCAACTTTGATGCTTGGTAACCTGCTCAAAGAATCCGGTGTGGTGGATGGGCTTGCTGAAACTGCAAAGAGCGCAATCACTAACACTGCTACAATCTTCCTGGGCATCACCATCGGCTCTACCATGGTCGCAAGCAGTTTTCTCAACCTCGGCACGTTGAAAGTTCTTCTGCTCGGTTTGGTCGCGTTCGCACTCAACACGATCGGCGGTTTGCTGTTCGGTAAACTGGTTTGCGCAATCTCCGGTCGCAAGATCAATCCCCTGGTTGGTGCAGCCGCCATCAGCGCATTTCCGATGAGCGGCCGTCTGGCTCAGAAAGTTGCGCTTGAGGTTGATAACCAGAACTTTATCCTCATGCATGCCCTGGGCGCCAATGCCGCCGGGCAGGTCGCGTCAGTGCTGGCTGCGGGCATCCTGATCCAGATGATCTTCCCGCTTATTCTGCACTAATCATGGGAATGGTCTTTAGGTACTCCTGGTAACGTGATTAAGAGCCATTTTTCGGAAATTTCGTCAAATGGCTCTATCAGATTTACGGTATGATTAACCGGTAAGGTAACACAAGGAAGTCTATCCAACAATCTAATTCTTTAGAAAAGGAGAAAAAGTATGAAACTGCTCGACCTGACTATCCCTCTCGGTATTGGTACTCCCCCATGGCCCACCTACGAACCTCTGCAGGTGAAGTATTTCAAACGCCTGGCCCCCAATGGCGCAAATGGCCAATTATTGACCCACTCCAACCACCTTGGTACCCACCTGGACGGCGAGATCCACTTCTACACCCCCGGGCGCGACATGGCGCAACTGCCTATGGATTACCTGGTGCACGAAGCCGCCGTGGTTGACCTGAGCGACGTGTGTGGTGATTACGATGTGTACACCAGCAAGATGATCACTGACCGCGTGGAAGTTAAAGAAGGCGATATCCTCGTCATCCACACCGGTTACCATCACTTCGGCTGGGATCAGCCCACCGCTGATGAGATCCGCTACATGGTGAAACACCCGGGTCCCGACCAGGAATTCGCTGACTGGGCCAAGAAAATGAAACTGCGCTGGATCGCTGTTGACTGCGGTTCCGCTGACCATCCCATGAACACCATTATCCGCGATTGGATGCCCCGCCAGCGCAAGGATGCCGAAAAAGTCTTCCAGAAGAAATTCGGCAAGAGCATTGAACAATACTTCACCAGCGACAAATATCAGCTCATGCACATCGACCTCTTCCCGCAGCAGATCATCCACGCCGAATGCTTTGGCGGTTTGATCGACCTCATCCTTAACCGCCGTGTACAGGTTGGTTTCTTCCCCTGGCGCTTTGTGGATGGCGAGGCCTCCATTGGCCGCGCAGTCGCCTTCGTGGACGACGATGAGTATGAGAAATTGATGGCCAAAGCTGCCACCATGCCCAAGACCAAGTTCGGTGATCCCTACGAACTGAAGCATGTTGAAAGCCTGAATAAGTTAAGTAACGCCAACCTGGCGTAACTAAAAGAACCTTAAAGGAGACTAAAGTGAAATTCGAACTTCCTGAAAAAGCAAGTGAAGAGACCCTGCATATCGATGTGCGCGAAATCGAGGCGATGCTGCAGGGTCCCGCCATGGACCTGCCCAAGTGGCTGGGTGCCCAGGTGAAACTGAAAGACGGCCGTATCCTTTATATCCGCGAAGCCCGCCGTGAAGAAGCTCCCAAGATGATGGAATACATGAAACGCATCATGGAAGTGGATCATGACTTCTATGATATCGTTGGTGCCCGTGTGTACTCCGAAATCCTCGGCTGGTACCGCCATCGCCTGAAAGATCCCTACACCCTGGTTGGTTTGATCGATGGCGTTTGGGCCGGTTTCGCCAATGGGCGTGTCATGAACGAGAATGTCAACATCAGCCTGCACACCATGGCCCTGCTGCGCGGCGGCCGCATCGGTGCAGTCATGTACTACGCCAAGGCTTACTATGCCTTCGAGATGATCAAGAACACCGAGTGGTGGGCCACTTACGAGTCCTACAACGGTTGGTCACGCTGGGGTCTCGGCATGGCTCAGCCTTCCTACCCGTGGCCCGATGTCCAGCACGAGCTGGGCGGCGCCCGCGTGTACTATGTCACCAAGAAGTACTGGGATCAGTTGGTCAAGCAGTACGTCCAGCAGATGGCCGGTGCCGACCTGGACTTCAATGTGTCCGACGAAGTCCGCAAAGCCAACGAAGAAATGATCGTCCCGGAAGAGATCCTCGTCTAGATTTCTTGAATCACAAAATAACGGAGCCTGGTTCGGCTCCGTTATTTTTTTATTAGGGAGGAGATCCCGAAATGGATGCCCACCAGGGTGTCAATTCCGGAAGAATGTCCGAAATTGAACAGGATCTGCACCAGGTTTTCCGGCAGTGGCTGCAAATTCGGATCGAACAGGTGATCCAGCAGCTTGAGGAAGATATCCTCTGCCCACCCGTTGCGCGCCGCCTGCAGACGATTGACGGAAATGGTGGTTGTTTTTTCGCGTGCCCGCCTGATGACTTCATCCAATGCCAGGAGGGAAAACTCAGGTGAGATCTCCAGTGAGTGGCACACTCGTATGTGATACAGGAAAAAACCGGTCAAAAAATCGTCACCGGAAGGGGTCAACCCGCCGCCGGCTCCCAGCAGCGTCTCGCTTGCCGCCTGTATTCCGACCAGGTCCTGGCTCCGAAAGGCATGCAAAACCTGCTGACAGGCAGCGTTGATCTTCACCTGGATTGAATCCATCACCGGCTGCTGCGGCTGCGAGACGAACAGGAAGCCTTTGTCCCCTTCCGCGGCATGGATCTGCTTGAGCAGCCTGCCCGTGACCTCCAACTGCTGCGGCATGGGGGTACGGCAGGCTACCGGAGGCTCAGGCGTCCAGGTGACGGACTGGCTGGTATCGAGACTCACCCGGATG
>DAONEZ010000006.1:0-17409 GCA_035403345.1 Anaerolineaceae bacterium | reverse complement strand
CATTCTACTCCGAGCCCTCGCAGCAATTCCTGCAGACCTGGAAGGAAGAGCCTGGTGAGCTGCACAGCGCCTACCACGAATACCTGTTCAAACTGCGCAACGTGGAAAAACGGTTGTTCACCAACACCGCACGGGAACTGGCGCAGGAACGCAGCCGCTACCTGGAAGAATTTTTCAATCAACTCATTGCGGAAACCAACGGAGAAAGATGATCGCTGATCCTGCACAACCAACGCTCGATATTGCTATTCAATGGGCAACACAGGCCGGCGCTATCGCCCGCGAAGGCTTTTTAACCGAACATGCCATCAACTTCAAGGGCGCCACTGACCTGGTGACCGAGATCGACCACGCCTGCGAAAAACTGCTGGTCGATGCCATCCTCACTGCCTTCCCCTCCCATTCCATCCTCACCGAGGAAAGCGGAGCGGTGAACAGCGGTAGCACATACCGCTGGCACATCGACCCGCTGGACGGCACGGTCAATTATGCCCGGCGTATCCCTATGTATGCAATTTCACTGGCTTTTGAACATGCAGGCCAGGTGCAGTTGGGGGTGGTGTATGACCCATCCAGGGATGAATGCTATGCAGCGCAGCGCGGCAAGGGGGCCTGGTTGAATGGCAGGGAACTGCACATCACCGACACGACGGACCTGGAAAAATGCCTGTTTGCCACGGCCTTCGCGCGCAACCAGGGCGACCTGTTCGAGCGCAACCTGCGCTACTTCGGTTACCTGTCACTCAATACCTTTGGCGTGCGGCGGTTGGGCAGCGCAGCCCTGGAGCTGTGCTACGTAGCCAGCGGGCAGGTGAACGCCTACTGGGAGTTAGCCATCAACTCCTGGGATATGGCAGCAGCCGCGTTGATCGCGGAAGAAGCCGGCGCGATCGTAACCACACCCGATGGTGATTTGGATTATTTCAAACCGCCTTATGCCGTGCTGGCATCCGCCCCCGGGATACACACCCAACTGATCGAGCTATTTCATCGTTTGTAAGTTCCTGAATTATTGATTTTCCAGGTGCCTGCTGTATAATCAATTTGCCCTGTGAACCTCTAATGGGTTCAACAGGCAATTTGGTATCAATTCATATCAACTGAAGGAGTCCCATGTCCACATCCAAATCCTATACCCAGAAGCGCTGGAGCCTCGCCGACCTGTACCCGTCCGCCGATTCAGCAGAATTGAAGCATGACCTTGAGATATTTGAAGCGTTAGCCCAATCCTTTGAGAAAAAACGATCCCTGCTGACCGATACCATCAGACAGGCGGATTTCATGGCGGTCATCCACGAACTGGAAGAAATCTACCGCATCGGTAACCGCATGGGAAGTTTTGCGGAGCTGTGGTACACCGAGAACACCCAGAACCAGGAAGCCCTGGGGCTGGTGGCAAAGACCGAGCAACTCTTCTCCGAGGTCAGCAACCGCACCCTGTTCTTTGGGCTGTGGTGGAAAGACCTGCCGGAGGAAAAAGCTCTTCCATTGATGGACAAGTCCGGCGATTACCGCTACTGGCTGGAGGAAATGCGCCACTTCAAGCCGCACACTCTCACCGAAGCGGAAGAGAAGATCATCAACACCAAGAACGTGACCGGCGTGAACGCCCTGACCACGCTTTACAACACCATCACCAATCGCTATGTGTTCAAGCTCGAAGTGAACGGCGAGGTCAAGGAGCTGACCCGCGGCGAATTGATGATGTATGTGCGCGGCAGCGACCCGGACCTGCGCGCGCGCGCCTACCAGGAACTCTACAAGGTATACAGCGCTGACGGGCTGATCCTGGGTCAAATGTACCAGACATTGGTGCGCGACTGGCGCAACGAACAAATGGGGCTGCGCCATTTCAAAAGCGCGATCTCGGTGCGCAACCTGAGCAATGACCTGCCGGATGAGGTCATTGACCTGCTGCTGAAGGTGAGCAAAAAGAACACCGGGATTTTCCAGCGCTTCTTTAAACTCAAAGCACGCATGCTTGGCATGAAGAAACTGCGCCGCTATGACATTTATGCACCGGTGGTGAAAGCCGACAAGGACTTCCCGTACGAAAAGGCTGTTGCCAAGGTGTTCCAGTCATTCAGGGAATTTGAGCCGAAGTTTGCCAAGCTGGCTGAACGCGTGTTCGCGGATGACCACCTGGATGCCGAGGTACGCAAGGGTAAACGCGGCGGTGCATTCTGCGCCACGGTACTGCCGGACATGACGCCCTGGGTAATGCTCAACTTCCAGGGGAAATCGGACGACGTAGCCACCATGGCGCACGAGCTGGGGCACGCCATCCATTCCATGCTGGCTGAAAAACACACCCTGTTCACGCAGCATGCCTGCCTGCCGCTGGCGGAGACTGCCTCGACCTTTGGCGAAATGATGCTGGTGGACAAGCTGCTGAGCGAAGAACCTGACGAAGCGGTGAAACGCGATCTGCTCTTCCGCCAGGTGGACGATTCCTATGCCACCATCCAGCGCCAGGCGTTCTTTGCCATGTTCGAGAAGGAAGCGCACAAGATGGTTGTGGACGGGGCTTCGGTGGATGAGTTGAGCGAAGCGTATTTCAAGAACCTGAAGACGCAATTCGGCTCCGCGGTTGAAATCGGCGAGGAGTTCAAGTGGGAATGGGTCTCCATCCCGCACATCTATGAATCCCCGTTTTATGTGTATGCTTACGCCTTCGGGCAGTTGCTGGTGCTGGCGCTGTACAAGCGCTACAAGGAAGAGGGCGAGGCGTTCAAGCCGAAATACATCAACCTGCTCTCCACCGGCGGCTCGAAAGCGCCCATGCAACTGCTGGAGGAAACCGGCTTCGACGTGCGCCAGGAATCCTTCTGGCAGGGCGGGTTTGACGTGCTGAGCGAGATGGTGGATAAGCTGGAAAAGATGGGATAGGTTCACTGTCCGCGAATTTTCGCGAATTATATTAAATCTATTACTGCACCCCTGGAGTTGAGTTATGTCAACCAGGGGTGCGGTTTTTTATTACAGCGTGGGATTTGCAGACCCGGTATCTGCTCCTGATACCGGGTCTATGCTTTAAATCATGGACTGGGGAAGACATCGACCAATGCAAAAACCAGGTTTGAAACCCGCAAACCGGGTTTTGTTCGTCACACCGGGTTTTGTTCTCCTTGACAATTAAAAACTATACATATAAAATCATTTCTATGCATATCGAATTGTTTTTACGGAGACAAGAATGATAAATCTGGATCAGTCAACCGAATTGCTGGATTTCTTCAAAGCCTTAGCGGACGAGAACCGCCTGAAAATTGTAGGACTGCTGGCGCAAAAGCCGGCCTCGGTGGAGTCACTCGCCCGAGCCCTGGGGCTGAGCGTCTCCACCACCTCCCATCACCTGGCGCGCCTCGCGAAAAGCGGGCTGGTGAGCGCGCGCGTGGACGGGCATTACAACATCTATTCACTGCAGACCGACCTGCTGCACAAAATGTCTCAGCGCTTGTTGCAGGAGGACACCCTGACGACCCTCACCCCGCTGACCACCGAGGATACCTTTGAGCAGAAGGTGCTGCGTACCTTCGTTGACGCGGAGGGAAGGATCATCGCCTTCCCGGCCCAGGAGAAGAAGTTCCTGGTCCTGCTGCGCTATGTATTCAAGGCCTTTGAGGCGGGCAAGCGCTACACTGAGAAAGAAATGAACGAGATCCTATCACATTACAATGAAGACACGGCGTTACTGCGCCGCGGGTTGATCGAGTACAAGATGTTTACGCGCGAAACCGACGGCTCTGCCTACTGGCGCAAGGAGCCGGACAAGGCGGAATGATCGCCGTGGGAATAAATGACAGACCTCCCGGATCGCTCCGGGAGATTTTTTTTAGGCAACCTACAGCGTTTATGGTATAGTTTAATTTCAAGAAACCATTACCAGGCGGAGAGACTCCATGTATTTTGCCATCGAAGGCGTCATCGGTGTTGGAAAGACCACCCTTGCCAAACTGCTGCAGGCCCCCTTCCAGGCCGAGTTGGTGCTGGAAGTCTTTGAAGAAAACCCTTTCCTGAGCAGCTTTTATTCCGACAGGGCGCGTTACGCCTTCCAGACCCAGATCTTCTTCCTGCTCAGCCGTTATCACCAGCAGCGCCGCAACATCAGCGACCGGTTGGGAGAAGTGAACGCGCTCATCAGCGATTACACCTTCGAGAAGGATGCCCTGTTTGCGCGCATCAACATCTTTGGGGATGAATTGGACATGTATTACAAGGTGCAGGAAGCCCTGGCGGAAAAGATCACCCCGCCTGACCTGGTGGTGTACCTGCGCGCCAGCACGGATACCCTGATGAAGCGCATCGCTTTCCGTGACCGCCCCTACGAACGCCAGATGGAGCGCGACTACATCGACCTGCTCAACCGTACCTATGACGATTTTTACATGCACTCCCAGCCGGCGACGAAAGTGCTCGTTATCGAAACCGATAACCTGAACTTCGTGGATCGACCGCAGGACCTGGATTACATCCAGGAACGGATCCGCGCGGAACTGCAACTGGCGCCCTATCAACCGCAATTGCCCATCTCATAAATAGAGGTTCCCATGCGCATAACCCGAGATATCCTCCTTACCCAGGCACGCGAGAACGCAGCCAAACTCGCAGCCAAAGACCGCGGGATCATCTGCATTTACCTGTGCGGATCGCTCCTGCAGGAAGAGCCTCTGCTCGGCGGGGTGACCGATATTGACCTGGTGTGCATCCATGACCGCCCGGTGCAGAAAGAGCGCGAGGTCATCCGCCTGGGCGCGGATGTGAGCCTGGACCTGGCGCATTACGAGAAAGAAGCTTACGAACCCGCGCGCAAGTTGCGCACGGATGCCTGGATTGGTGGCGGTTTTGAGACCGTACCGCTGGTGCTGTTCGATGCGCTGCGTTGGTATGACTTCACCCGCGCCGCTGCCACGGCCCAATTCTGGCGCGCCGAGAACGTGGCCGCCCGGGCGCGCAGTTTTTTGGTCCCCGCCCGCAAGACCTGGTCTGACCTGCAGGATGAAGTCATTCCGCAGGGCATCAAGCGCGTAACGGCTTACCTGCGCGCGCTGCGCGATACCGCCAACGGGGTGATCGTGTTATCGGGTACCCCACAGCCCATCCGCCGCCTGGTGTCGGAGCTGCCCTCGCGCTCATTGCAGGCAGGGCTGCTCGACTTTACCGGTGAATTCATCTCCCTGTTCACCAGCAGCGAGGTGAGCGATGAAAAGTTTTCCGCCTGGCTAAGCGCCTACGCCGCCATTTTTGAGGAAGCAAAAGAAATAAACAACTTCCCTGCAGATTTGCAGCCTTTCCGCCGCGCTTATTACGAAAAAGCCATCTCGTCCATATACCCGGAACACCCGGCCGCAGCCTTGTGGATCATGCTGCAAACCTGGACCAAAGCCGCTGCTTATTTGCCCAAATCTGGAGAATCCTACAAAGCCTGGCAGACCCTCTGTCGCGAACTTGAAGTGGACACGCGCAACCTGCCGCAGCGACTTGAGGGGTTTGATGCCCTGCTTGACTGCGCTGAAGAGGCTGTCGACCGGTTGACCTCCTGATCTTTCACTCATCTGTTTTATTCACATTTTGTTAAAAACATGTGGATAAGTGACAAAAACCTGTGGATAAATGCGGATAAACTGAGCCAATTTGGCGATTAATGGGTGGATGTATCTGTGGATAAAAAAGTGTCTTTATCCCCGTTCTCCACAACAAACAGCCTTTTAGAGATTATTCAAGAAGATACGTGGTTATGCACAAGTTATCCACTGCGTGTGGAGAATACTTTTGCCGATAGAGACTCCTACATATGGGGGTTGGAGGGCCTTCTGCTCCACATGACAGGCAGTAGGATCCTCAACTTGCTCTCTTTCCACATATCCACACCCCCTACTACAAGTACTATATATATTCCATAAAGACATTAAAGATTAAATGAAAACGAGAGAGACTGTATTTCATAAATGGTCTCTCTCGTTTCTTAGTGTTATTTGGTTAATAGGTGTTTATAAATGTTAATCTGCGTAACTGGGTTTGATACCACGTTTTTCAGCCTCAGCGCGGATAGCCTTGTAAGATTCTACATGAAGGATATTGGGGCGCGGGCATACCTGGTCACAAATTCCACAAAGAGTACAGTGATATAAGCCTTTACTGACGGCTTCAAGCACTCGGTCACCCTGATCATAATCATCGTAAAAGCGCTTTGCCAATGCAACCATAGTTGCAGGTCCGGCAAATTGATCCGGCATCATACCGTAAACAGGACACGCGGCATCACAAATGGAACAGCGAGTGCAATCAGCCAGATCGTAGATCAGATTTCCATGCTCAGCATTAAAGACATTTACGTCCTCTGCCTTGATAGGTTCGTTTCGGACACGTGCGTACACCTTGGAAATCCGGTCATCGAAGTCCCGCTTGTCCACAATCAAGTCACGGATAACAGTATGTCCTTTGAGGGGATCGATAGTGTGTGATGAGTCATTAATGGGGGTACAGCAAGCTAATGAGGGAACACCATCCAGCATGACAGCACAGCGCCCGCAGTAGCGACCATGGCAACTATAATCATAGGCTACTGCTTCAAAGTTCTCATGGAAGGACACAATTGCCTCCAGGAGTGTCATTTTATCTTTGTATTCCACTTCGTTTTCTACATAGTAGGGTTCTGGATCAACTGCAGGATCAAATTTTAATATTCTAATTTTCATTTTCTATAATCTCCTATCATCGCCTCGAGTATCTTAATATATGTGCTCAGGCATTGTCTTCTTTGAGAAGACAATTTCACCATTTTCAAGTTTACCGACGAGCATGCATTTCCAGTTTTCGTCATCTTGATTCGGGAACTCCGGACGTAAATAGGTGCCCCGGCTTTCCTCGCGGGTTAGAGTGGAATTAACAGCAAGTTCTGCAGAAGCTAGCAGATTGTAATTTTCGATAGCTTCCTTCCACTCGTTATTGAAGGTCAGCGTTGGATTAGTGACAATCATATTGGGGAGTTCTTCTTTTCTAATCCTGGCAAGTTCTTTTGCAGCTGCCTCCAGTTTTTTCGTCTCGCGCAGAATTCCCATGCATTCACCGCAGGCTTTTTGAATATTGTGTCGTACTACATGAGGACGGAGACCTTTCGTAGCCTGTCGTGTGCGTAATTCATGTATCCGGGCAAACTCTGTTTCGACAGGACTCCAATCAATCTCTTTAACTGCTGGAGCGCTGTTGAGGAATTCCAGCGCTGTCCTCATCGCATATGCACCAAAGCGGGTATTCTGATTTACACCAGGCCCACCTCCTGTTCCAGATACTCCTGCACCGCGGGCAAAAAATACTCCGGTTATGTCTTCAGACATCATGTTGTCATCAATGACAGGTGCGCCATTCCGCTCATATATCTCGTCGTGGATAGGTAGCAATTCCGTTTTTGGGTCTATACCAAATTTTTCGAAAACTGACAGGTTGTGAGTCATAGCTCTTCGAAGATGAACACCAGAAAGGTTGGCTAATAGCCCCCCCTCTTTTGTCATCGCACCGGCAAGCATCAGTTTGGCAAGCTCAGTATTAAAATAGGTACGATCGTAAGTTACCCGCTGTAGGTCTAATCCGCTTTCCTCTGTGATTATTTGTTTTCCATCTTTATCGGAGAATGCGAAATATTCGTTTGCATCGGGATTTAATATCGTTCCCCACCCATATGCCAATCCTTGAGGATAGGTCGTCGCAAAATCATAACTTGCATATTCTGAGTCGCCAATCCCAGCACCATGGCGTAATGCCGCCATTTCTACGTCGCCTGTATTATCCGGAGTCTGGAAAGTATTTGCTGAAACGGTATTCCAACCATACCACCAGGTTGCAGGTCCGGTGCAGACCACGGTTACAGGGGCGCGGAATACACGAAAATCCCCGGTGGGCAGGTAAATACCCATTGCCCCGATACAGCGCCCGTTATTGATGAATAGGTCTGTGATCATTGTGCGATCAATAACTGTCACTAGAGGGGACTTAGCTAAGTGGTCAGATGTGTGGCGCGGAAACACACCTTCAGCTCCGCGAATGAAAGGATAGTCGATATACCAGGCTACTGAACCATCTTCGTTCCTGGTTGGGAAGAATTGCCCCCTGTCCAGCCACGTGGCACCCATATCTTCAATGGGTTCTGAAGATGTGGCTTTGTAATAAAGTTCCTGGTTAACCACACGACTGAGATAGGATTCTTTGCTATACATCGTTTTATCTGGGACCCAAGTAGAAATAACATCCCAATTGTATCCCCACCCACCGCTATGGCGGAAAGGTCCTTTATCAATTATCGTAACTTTCTTTCCATCTGCTAGGGCTTGATAAGCGGCAGCCGTACCACCAAAGCCAGAGCCTATGATGAGAACATCGGTGTTGATGACTTCATACTGGGGAGTAACCTTTGCCCCAACATTATTGGTGTTGTCAACTGGCACTACAGGAGCAACAGGAATTTCCTTTTTGGCGCAGCCTCCCAGCATGGTCGCTGCGGCAATGCTGGCAGCGCCTGTCGCGGTGCCTCTAAGAAAGTCGCGACGTGAAATGGCTTTTTTCTGATCCTCTTTTTTCATCTACTCCTCCTTACACAAACGGGAATATTATTGCTTTCTGCTTTTTTACACTCACTTGCCGTTAGCCGTTCCTCTGAAAAAATACTCTTTGCAATCGACAGACTCCTTTCTTATAGACGGGCAATAAATATGCAACTGAGTTCTCTAACAAACCCAAAACAATCAGTTCCTTGCGAAGAAAAAGATGCAAACAAGGAAAGCCAGGTATAATTTTTTGCGGAGTACTGCCTTATGTATATAATAATGTTAGGAATTTATCGACATATTTCAACGATCAAAACACGGGAAGTGTTGTGTAAGCAACAAAAAGGAGTTTTTGATGAACAAGGAAACAGACCCCCGATATCAAAAAGTTCACAAAGCACTCCAAGAATCCCTGATGAGGCTGATCGATCAAAAGCCGTTCGCCAAAATCACTATAAACGAACTTGCTGATCTTACTGAGATTAACAGAAGCACTTTCTACTATCACTACCCAGACATACTGGCTCTACTGAATGATTGTCTGATGGCTGGAGTCACGCTCAAGGATGATAGTTTTTCTGAAGATGACGTTGTTAACAATCCTGAAAACCTAATCTCCCGCACAAAAAGATACCTTCAATTCAGTTTCGATCATCCTGACTTATACCTGATGGTATTGAAAGAGTTTCAAACGAATGCTTACTTTTCAGAATTCAATGAAGCGCTGATTAACGAACTATGTGAGATGCAAAAAAGGATTTCCCCGAACAAGTCACAGGGACTTATTCCAGCAAGGCAAACCGCTTGTTTTGTCCTGGCGGGACAAGCAAGCCTCTTACGATGTTGGTTACTAAAAAAACCACCTCAGCCAATTGACAAACTGGCGATCCTATATAACGTTGTTGAAACCAGGGTAATCTGCAGCCTGTTGGAATGTGAGGTACCTGAATGGGTTAACGCGTTCGAACAATCAAACAGGCTTACTGATCATTAAAGGATAAAGGGGATAAACATCCTGGTGCGGGTCATATAGGTCTGATAGTCTGAGCCAAAAAAACGGATACATTCGGCCTCATCTGCTTTGGCTGTTGCAAACAGGAAAACAATCACAAGCATTGACAGCAGACCACTGATCCAATCAAGTGATTTGAAAGCAATTCCCAGGGTTAGGAATAAAAGTGAACTATAAAGCGGATGGCGAACGTAGTGATAAATACCGGTCGTTACGAGAACAGAAGTTTTTTCAAAGGCGAGAAGTTGAGATTCCCCCTCCCGTTGTTGCACGGGTTTCCCCTTTTTAACCAGAGAATGTACTCCGAACGCGAGAGGGATAATGCTGATGACCAGGAAACACCAGGAGATAAGCTGGTGCCAGGAAAAAGGGTCAGCAAACCAGTAATCCACATTCAAAAGAAAAAGGGCAAGGATGAACTCGAATCCAAAGAACCGGAAAAAGCCGTGGGAACGCCGATTGCGGAGTGACCCGCGAGAGACGTACGTTACTCCAATGGATACGGCAACAAAGACAACTGCTTTAACAATAATGCTCACCACTTCATTTTAGCAAAAAAAATATTCTTGTAAAAAAGATTTGTTGAGGAAAAAGGAGATTTCCAGCTCTCTCACTTGACACCCACTTCTTTATATGAATCCCAGATTCCTCTGAGATAGACAAAAGATCTAGATCCCTGATCATTCTTTGGAGAAGATTGTTTGGCGAATATCCAAAATTTCACTTTGCGTTTCCTGCAAATCCTTATATACTCATAATTGTTCATATTGTGGAGGAATTATGCTACCAATCGGTGATGATAATTCACAGCGCAGATTGATCCCGGTGGTCACCTGGTTATTGGTGGCTGTAAACATCTTCGTGTTCTTGATCGAACTGGCCGGCGGTGACAATTTTGTCTATTCGTGGGCGTTCACGCCGGCTTACTTCAGCAGTAACCCGGGTCTTTATTTCATTACCATCTTCACCTCCATGTTCATGCATGGCGGCTGGATGCATCTGTTGGGCAACATGCTCTACCTGATCATCTTTGGGGATAATGTCGAGGACCGTTTCGGACATTTCAAGTTCCTCATTTTTTATTTGTTGTGTGGAGTAGTCGGCACGCTTGCGCAATACTTCGCCGGTCCGAACGTGGACGTTCCCAACCTGGGAGCATCAGGAGCTATCGCAGGCGTTCTGGGCGCCTATATCATTCTCTTCCCGGCACGCAAGGTGCGCGTGCTGCTGGCCGTGTGGGTCGTACGCCTGCCTGCCATCCTGGTGATCGGCGCATGGATCGTGCTGCAATTCCTCAGCCAATTCGGCTCGGATTATATCCAGGCTGGCGGCGGCGGGGTGGCCTATATGGCGCACATCGGCGGATTCATCGCCGGGTTGGTACTCAGCTTCTTCTTCCGCAAGCGTCAGAATCAATACCTTCAGCCGCCCAGCACGGGGATCTATCCCGGTTCATATCAATAAGCGAGGATGATCAATTAGCTGCCTGACCAGGCTCATTTGAATATCTGGTATTTCTGAATACATGACACATAGAATCATAAAATCCCGGCAGTTTGAAACCCCGTCGGGATTTTTAGATTTTTAACCTTATACAAATATAACAATATATTGTACAGAGAGACTTCCAGGGGTATTATTGCCCAATCAATTCTGTAATTATTAGGAAAATACAATGTCAACTGCTGTAAATTCAATTCCTCAACCGGATGAAAAACTGGATTTTAAGAAAATATTGCCTGTTTTTGTCATCATTCTCATTGACCTGTTGGGATTAACCATCATCATCCCGATGCTGGCCCTGTATGCCGCTTCTTTCGGTGCCAACGCGGTCACCATTGGATTCCTGGGGGCGGTCTATCCGGCAGCCCAGGTGATCGGGGCTCCCTTCCTGGGCAGGTTGTCGGACCGCTTCGGACGAAAACCGGTGTTAATTCTCAGCCAGATCGGCACTTTGCTGGGATTCCTGCTGCTTGGGTTTGCGGACGCGTTATGGATGTTCTTTCTGGCGCGCCTTATCGATGGACTATCAGGCGCAAACATCTCCACTGCCCAGGCGGTCATTACCGATTCCACCACCGATAAAACACGCACCCAGGGTTTAGGGCTGGTGGGTGCGGCGTTTGGGATCGGGTTTGTGTTCGGCCCGGTCATTTCGTACGTGGCGCTTTCTCTCAGTCAGAATGACTACCATGCACCTGCGTTCATTGCGGCTGGATTTTCTTTTATCTCGATTCTCCTGACCATACTTCTGCTGAAAGAGACCCTTCCAAAGGAACGCCGCGTGAACCTTAATACACGCCGCGAAATATCCCTGTCCATTCTATTCGACACGCTGAAAAAACCGTTCGTGGGCTTTTTACTGGTGGTCATGTTCTTCCAACAGTTGGCTTTTGGCATGTTCCAGCAGATGTTATCGCTCTTCACGCTCAACCGGCTGGGATTGAACGCTTCCGGTAACGCAGTTATCTTTGTTTTCGTGGGAATCGTGGTGGTGGCTGTTCAGGGTTATTTCATTGGCAGGTGGAGCCGCAAGTTTGGAGAGAAGTGGCTCATCCGCTTCGGGTTGATCATGCTGCTGGCAGGACTGCTGCTCACGGCACTCACCCCACGCGTCCCGGTGCCCTGGTACTCGCAGGCATCCGTGGCAGCTGAATTAAGCGGTGGTCGCAGCATGCCCGGTGAAACGCCTCCCATGCAGAGTCTGGCAGTGGATATTCCCTCTGATGCTAACAAGGGTCTGCTTGGATTGGGATGGATCCTGGTGGCCATGATCCCGGCAGCCATCGGTGGAGGGGTACTGCAGCCCTCCATCAACAGCCTGCTGACGCGCAATGTATCCGTGGTGGACATCGGCGGTACACTGGGCATCTCGGCAGCCTTGCTCAGCGCTGCCAACGCCTTTGCACCTGT
Source organism: Anaerolineaceae bacterium (assembly GCA_035403345.1). Classification (GTDB taxonomy): domain Bacteria; phylum Chloroflexota; class Anaerolineae; order Anaerolineales; family Anaerolineaceae; genus UBA6107. Next base: position 4,944 of record DAONEZ010000006.1, on the reverse strand, counting down.
GATCGGCGGTGTGCTCTTCCAAAGGATCTACTCAGGCGCGCCGTACCTCTTCGGATCATTGGTGGCGGTGGTGCTGGTGCTGATCTCCCTGCGCGGACTGGAAAAACGCGCGCATCAACCGGAATAGGACGCCAAAGCGAGACATTACATCGCGGAATTTGCCATCCAAATACATTGACGCCCTTACTTTTTTCAGATATCCTTAATTATTGTGGATTTCAAGTGCTACCAGATTTCCATTCTTATTGAGGAGGGTCCGGTATGGCTTCGACAGACGATATTCTGGGTGTGATCCTGGGCGGCGGACGTGGAACGCGGTTGTATCCCCTGACGCAGCAGCGTTCGAAGCCGGCTGTGCCTATTGCCGGCAAGTACCGACTCATTGATATTCCCATCAGCAATTGTATTAATTCCGGAATATACCGCATTGCCGTATTGACTCAGTTTAATTCGGTCTCGCTGCACCGCCACATCGCGCGCACCTACAACTTTGACGCCTTCCACACCGGTTGGGTGCAGATCTGGGCGGCGGAGCAAACCGTGGAGAACATGAACTGGTACCAGGGTACCGCTGATGCAGTGCGCAAGCAGATCATGGAGATCCGTTCTGCGCGCACCGAGCACGTGCTCATCATGGCAGGAGATCATCTCTACCGCATGGATTTCAAAAAGATGGCGGATGTGCATTTATCTCACAACGCTGATATTACAGTTGCAGTTCAACCGGTGCTGAAAAGCGACGCCGGACGGTATGGCATTCTGAAGGTTGACCCTTCCGGGCTGATCACCGATTTTGTGGAAAAACCAAAGGACCCCGAAGTCCAGGCCCGCTTTGTCAGCCGCAACGACCCCGAAAAACCCTTCCTGGGATCGATGGGCATCTATCTCTTCAAGACGGACGTGCTGTGCGATCTCTTACATCAACATGATTATGATGATTTCGGTGCCCACCTCATCCCGGCGGCTATCAAGACCCACACGGTCTATGGCTATAATTTTGAGGGCTACTGGGAAGACATTGGAACCATCCGTTCCTTCTACGATACCAACCTGGCGCTAACTGGAACCAACTCTCCCTTTAATTTCTTTGACCAGCGCGCCCCCATTTACTCTCATCCGCGCTTCCTGCCCGGTTCAACCGTGGAAGAAAGCCAGTTGACCCAGGTGCTGATGGCTGAGGGGTGTTGTATCGAAAAAGCAACCATTACCCACTCCATCATCGGTCTGCGCAGCCAGATCAGGCGCAATACCACGATCAAAGATTCCATTTTGATGGGGAATGATTATTATGAAAGACCCGGTTCACCCGAGGCTGTGAACGGGGCTCTTGAGATCGGTCCGGATTGCTATATTGAAGGTGCGATCATTGATAAGAATTGCCGGATTGGAAAAGGAACCATCATTAAAAAATTCCCGGATGATGCTGAACTGGATGGAAAAGGCTGGGTGGTGCGGGATGGCATTGTGGTCATTCCAAAATCAACCAACTTACCCCCGGGCACCAGGATCATCCCTGAGGAACAACTGAAGTAACTGATTCTTTGGAGCGAATTACATGACGAATACAACCAAAACGCAAGCGTCCAACACGCCTGAAGATATATCTGTATCATGGCATGGCATGAGCACCGACCAGGTGCTCAAAACACTGGAAACACCGCAGGAAGAAGGGTTAACTTCGGCAGAGGCGCAAAGACGGTTATCCGTCGTTGGGTTGAACATGCTGGCCGAAAAACCGCGCCGGACATTTATTCAACTGGTCATCGACCAGTTGAAGAGTTTCGTGATCATCCTTTTAGTGGTAGCTGCCGTAATTTCTGCAATTCTGGGTGAATATGTGGACGCTGGCGCGATCATCGCCATCGTGGTGCTCAATGCCGTCCTTGGGGTCGTGCAGGAAAGCCGTGCTGAAGAAGCTCTGGCTGCCCTGAAAAAGATGGCTGCGCCTGAGTCGCAGGTGCTGCGCGACGGCAAGCGCATCAGCGTGCCTGCCGCCCAACTTGTCCCCGGCGACATTGTCTTCCTGGAGACGGGTAATTTCGTGCCTGCGGACTTGCGCCTGATCGAATCGATGAACTTACGCGTGGAAGAGGCGGCCCTGACTGGTGAATCTGTGCCGGTGCAGAAGAATGCTGCCCTGGTGCTGCAGCCGGATTCTTCGCTGGGGGACCGAAAGAACACGGCCTTCATGGGCACTATCATTTCCTATGGACGCGGCAAGGGCGTGGTGACCAGCACGGGCATGCACACCCAACTGGGCTTGATCGCCACCATGCTGCAATCCGTGGAAGAAGAACAGACCCCCCTGCAGAAACGCCTGGACGAGCTGGGTAAACAACTGGGCATCGCCTGTTTGATCGTGTGCGCGCTGGTATTCGGCGTGGGGCTGCTGGAAGGCGGAGCACCGCTGCAATTGTTCATGATCGCGGTCAGCCTGGCTATTGCTGCGGTTCCCGAAGGGCTGCCCGCCATTGTCACCGTCAGCCTGGCCCTGGGCATGCAGGAGATGATCAAGCGCCATGCCCTCATCCGCCGGCTCTCATCCGTCGAAACCTTGGGTTCTGCCACGGTCATCTGTTCGGATAAGACCGGCACGCTGACCCAAAACGAGATGACCGTCACACGCATCTGGGTGGACGGACAGATGGTAAGCGTTTCCGGGCAGGGCTATGCCCCGGTGGGTGATTTCTCCATCGACGGCAAGCAGGTTCAACTGGACCAGTACCCGGCCGTGCGCACTGCCCTTTGGGTGGGCGCGCTCAATAATGACTCACAACTTGAACAGACCAACCAGGACGACGGGTCTGTAAATTACCGCATGATCGGGGATCCGACCGAAGGGTCGCTGCTGGTGGCAGCACGGAAAGCCGGAGCGGCAGCTGTTGACTTGAACCATGCATTCCCACGGATTAATGAGATCCCGTTTGATTCCGATACCAAACGGATGATCACCATTCACTCGGTCAAGAATCCGCGCATTGATGACCTGTCGCCGTTCACCGACGACAGCCAAAAAGGTTGGAATGCGGTGGCGGTCAAAGGCGCACCGGATGTGGTGCTGAACCTGTGCAGTTATTACCAGCCAATGGATGACGGCGCACCGGTCAAATTGGATGAGGTTGCCCGCGCGCGCATCCTTTCCGCCAATGACGATATGACCCGCGAAGCCCTGCGCGTGCTGGGGGTGGCCTACCGCTTGGTGGAGGGAGAGCCGGATACCTCCCAGCGCCATGAACTTGAAAAGGAACTGGTCTTCTGCGGATTGATCGGCATGATCGACCCGGCCCGCCCGGAGGTAAAACCCGCGCTGCTCACAGCCAGCAAGGCCGGCATCCGCACCCTGATGATCACAGGAGATTACCCCAACACGGCGCGTGCTATTGCGGAGAGCATCGGATTGCTCAAATCCGGGCACCAGGTGCTCACCGGTACCCAGTTGGATAAGATGGACGACACCGAGCTGAAAGATGAAGTGATGAAAACGGACGTGTATGCACGCGTCTCGCCTGAGCACAAGCTGCGAATTGTGAACGCGCTGCAGGCGAACGGCGAGGTGGTGGCCATGACCGGTGACGGGGTGAACGATGCCCCGGCCATCAAACAGGCGGATATCGGTGTGTCCATGGGCATCACCGGCACGGATGTGGCCAAGGACACCGCGGATATGGTGCTCACGGATGACAATTATGTCAGCATCGTTTCCGCCGTGGAACAGGGACGCATCATCTACTCTAACATCCGCAAGTTCGTTTATTTTCTCATTTCCTGCAACCTGTCGGAGATCCTGATCATCTTCCTGCCGACCGCCCTGGGTAAACTGTTCATTCCGGCCCTGGCGTCTCTATCCACCGAGCAGTTGGCACCCCTGGTGCCGGTGCAGTTGTTGTGGTTGAACCTGGTGACCGACGGCGCGCCGGCCATTGCGCTGGGAACCGAAAAGGGTGATCCGGACATCATGGACCAGGCGCCACGCCCGCCCAAGGAACCCATCATCAACAAGAACATGCGCACCGGCGTTGTCGTGCAGACCATTGCCATCACCGCCGTCACACTGTTTGCATTCTGGCGGGGGTTGAACCTCAACGGAGCGAGTTTTGTCGATAACCTGCCCTATGCAGAAACCATGGCGTTCCTGACCCTGTCGCTTTCAGAGATCCTGCGGGCCTTCACCGCCAGGTCCGAGCGCTATCCATTGCTCAAGATCGGGATTTTCTCCAATAAATGGATGAACCTGGCCGGGATCTCGTCGCTGATCCTGGTGCTGGCGGTGGTTTACCTGCCCTTCCTGAACCCGGTGTTCCAGACCACCCCCATCGGTTTCCAGCAATGGGAATTGATCCTGCCGCTGCTGCTCGTCCCCTCCATTGCGGCGGAGTTGACCAAGTTCGTGATCACCAGGCGGGATGCGCGCCAAAAGAAAAACCAAGCATAATCGTTGACAATATTGAAAAGACGCCGGAGTTATCCGGCGTCTTCTTTTGCGGGTTGGTGAGTGTGTAAGGGGGAAAAACTGAACCTGTGCTGCGGGCAGGGACCGTATTGGCTGAGGGCTGCACGGTGAACACGCGTTCCGTAGCCCTTGTGGCGGGCGAAGCCGTAGTGTGGCTCCTGTTCGGCATAATGCGTCATCCATTCATCGCGGGTGGTCTTGGCCAGGATGGAGGCCGCGGCAATGCTCAAGCTGCGCTGGTCGCCCTTGTAGAGCGAGGTTTGTGGAATGGCAAGGTCAGGCAGGAAGAGGGCGTCGAGGAGCAGGTGCGCAGGGGATAGAGCCAGCGCTTCCAGCGCGCGGGTCATCGCCAGGCGCGTGGCTGGCAGGATGCCCAGGGCGTCGATCTCTCTGCTGGAGGCCAGCCCCACACCCCATGCGTAAGCTTGATCCCGGATCAAGGGTGCCAGGGTTGCGCGTTCCAAGGGGGATAGCTGTTTGGAATCGCGCACGCG
>DAONEZ010000005.1:0-17979 GCA_035403345.1 Anaerolineaceae bacterium | reverse complement strand
CGAGCGGGGGCGTAACTATGCCGGGCTTGTCGCCGTTGGTGCAGGTTTATTGGCTGGTGCAATCGCTTATTGGGTTTATAAGTTGGTTAAGAAATAAAGTTTGGGTTAACCTACAGGCGCTTGAGTTTTTCCCGCAGGTCATAAGAGGAAGGTTCTACCAGGATGTCGCCATCTGGAAACACAATGGTGGGCACACTCCGGTATCCTTTCGCAACGCTCATTACATATTGAGCGGCTTTCTCGTCCTGATCAATGTCGATATACTCATAGTCAACTTTTTCAACATCCAGTGTCACCCTGGCCCGGCGTGTCATGCCGCACCAACTGGTTCCGTACATGATGACCTTCTTCACTTTTTCCTCGTCCATGCTACTCTCCTTGACTTGAGTTATCTATCATTCATTTTATCCCAGAATCGCAAGTAGGAATGAATTACGGGGAATGCGGTTGGACAATCACCAATCGACAAGGCTTTATGTTAAAATACGGTCTATGCCCATTAAGACAATTTTCATGGGATCGTCGGAATTTTCTGCGGTCATTCTAAAAGCCCTGGCAAGTCAGTATTCCATTTCGACAGTCATCACCCAGCCTGATAAACCTGCAGGCAGGGGCAAGCAATTAACCCCTCCACCTGTGAAAATCCTGGCTGAGGAGTTGAAGCTTGCCTGCATTCAACCGCCAAAATTACGCGTGCCTGAGGTCTTTGAACAACTTCAGCAATTAGCGCCTGATCTGATCGTTGTGGCTGCCTACGGTCAGATCCTGCGTCAGAACGTGCTTGATCTACCGCGCTTCGGCTGTATTAATGTGCATGCATCCTACCTGCCGCGTTGGCGTGGGGCTGCGCCCATCCAGGCGTCCATTTTACATGGTGACGAGTTCACCGGGGTCACGATCATGAAGATGGATGCCGGCATCGACACGGGTCCGGAACTTGCCAAAACGAAGGTCGCTATCGAACCGGATGAAACCTCGCCCAGTCTCTCCGAAAAGTTGGCTCTTGCTGGTTCCGCTTTATTACTCGGGACACTTCCGGGTTACCTCTCCGGCGATATCGTGCCAATACCGCAGATCGATATTGGGGCGACCTATGCAGCGATGATAAAAAAGGAGGAGGGTCTGCTTGCCTTTTCTACTCCGATAATGGCAATAGAACGAAAGATCCGCGCCTTTTACGATTGGCCGGGTACCTGGATGGAGTGGGAAGGACAGATCCTCAAGATCCGGAAAGCAACCGCGCAGGTCAACCACAGTTCTGTTCCCGGAAAGCGCGGTATCAACAATGGTTTTCCAGTCGTTGGTGCGCAGGATGGCGAGTTGATCTTGCTCGAAGTACAACCGGCAGGCAAACGCTGGATGAGCGGCGCGGATTTCCTGCGCGGTACCCGCAATTGGATTCAAGACTAACATCACACTATGCTTACTGATAAGGAATCTTCATGACAGTACCCTCCTGGATCCAAGACAGTGTTTTTTACCAGATTTTTCCAGATCGATTTGAAAATGGCGATAAGAAGAATGATCCCCCAAACGTACAAAGTTGGGGTGCTCCACCTTCCATTAACTTATTCCAGGGCGGCGATTTCCGAGGAATTGTTGACCGCATTTATTACCTGCAGGATCTGGGCATTAATGCAATCTACCTGAATCCAATTTTCCTTTCTCCATCCACCCACCGGTACAACGCCACCAGCTATTACGAAATTGATCCCAAGCTGGGTACGATGACAGACTTCCTTGCTTTTTTGGACGTGGCGCACCGCTATCAGATCAAGGTCGTGCTGGATGGCGTATTCAATCATTGCGGGCGCGGTTTTTTTGCCTTTTCAGACCTGCTTGAGAACCAGTCGGCTTCGCCCTATAAGGACTGGTTCCATGTCAAACGCTTCCCGGTAGATGCCTATTCCTCTGGAGATGCCACCACCTACGAGGGTTGGTGGAAGTACAAAAGTCTGCCCAAGTTCAACACTGGCAATCCGGCGGTGCGTCAATACCTGATGAAGGTGGCGAAATACTGGGTGGAGCAGGGGATCGATGGCTGGAGGTTGGATGTTCCCAACGAGATCGATGATGACGGTTTCTGGGCGGAGTTCCGGTCGATCGTCAAAGCCGTCAACCCGGACGCTTACCTGCTCGGAGAAATTTGGGATGGCAACCCGCGCTGGGTGGGAGACGGTCACTTTGATGGATTAATGGGGTACCCGGTGCGTACTGCCGTGATAGACCTGTTGAAAGGGAATATCAATTCCGAAAATTTCGTCCATAAATTGCGCCCGTATTTCAGCCAGTATGCGCCGGAGAACATCTCTGCCATGTATAACCTGCTCGGAAGTCATGATACCGAGCGATTGGCAACCGTAATGAACAATGACCTGGCCAGGTTAAAACTGGCTTATCTGCTCATCTTCTCCCTGCCGGGTGCTCCAGCCATCTATTATGGGGACGAGATCGGTCTCAATGGAGGTCCTGATCCGGATTCGCGGCGGGCATTTTCATGGGGTGAATCCACCTGGAACCAGGAATTACGTACCTGGATCAAGAACCTGGTGCGGGTACGGAAAAACCAGGCAGCTTTGCGGCGTGGTGAATACTCGGTATTCACTGCAGAAGAATCCAACACAGAGCTGGTCATCTCCCGCGGGAGCGGTATTGACCGCTGCGTCACGGTGATCAATCCATCGGGAGTGTCACGCGCAATCTCGATACCTGTGGAAACTACAGATACACAATTTATGTTACGCAATGCGCTTTCCACCGAAGAATTCGCGGTGGTGGATGGCAAGGTGCACCTGGAGATGAAGCCCTGGTCAGGCATGCTTTTAGTGATCAAGCGTTAGTTTCATAACGCTTAAAGGATAATGGAAGTGAAGCGATTTCAAAATTGGATGGGGATAGTATTTTCGATTTTGCTTTCAATCAGCCTCATCGCGTTGGCGGTTGGTCTGCCTTTGCAAAAAACGATCCTGAGATCAGGCTTCACCCAACAGGTCGTTCAGGAAAGTGAACTTTATAACCGGCTTCCAGTTGTGGTGGTAGATACCGTTTATGAATCCTTCAAGAACCGTCCAAACGATGCCTATTCGCCGATTCTCAACTTGCTGACCCGCGAACACATTAGCATTCTGGTGAACGAAACCTTGCCTGAAAAATGGCTTCAGGGACAGGTGGATGGATTCCTGGCATCGCTGAATGAGTTTCTGAATCTCAAAACCGATCAACTCCAGTTCGATATTGATCTCAAAGCAGTCAAAGCGAACATCGCGGGTGACGCGGGAGTGGAAGCCTTCACTGGAATCCTGGCAACCTTTCCGGATTGCAGCCTTGAAAGTGTGCTGGCCATCACAGCAGCGATTCTGATGGGAAATTCAGAGGGCATCACCTTATGTAATCCGCCACAGGAATTGCTTGAACCGCTAAAACCATTCCTGCAGCAGGGTTTGGCGCTCACGACGGCAGTGCTGCCGGATAAGGAGTCCATTCCCATATTCGCCCGGCAGGTGGAAGCGCTCAACACAACCCCTCAACGCATTTACCTGGGATATTCACTCATCTACCGAGCCGGACAATTGCTGCCGTGGGTATGCGGGATGCTCGCCCTTTTGGTGGTGCTACTTGCTTTGCCGCGGGTTAAGCGTTTATTGCAGGGACTGGGTTATCCGCTGGCGGCTGCCGGGTTGTTTGGTGGGTTTGGATACCTGGCTGGTTCCAGGGTGGGTACGGAACTCCTGGCCGGACAACCTGCCAGGTTGAACCTCCCGGGTTACATGAGCGGGATCATTGACCAGTTGGTCCAGGTGGGCCAGGTTACGTTGGAAATCATCAGCAGGCAAGGGTTGATAATTGCGGGCATTGCCCTGGCAGCAGGTCTATTATTGATCCTGGTGGCAGTGTTCCTCAAACCAGGGAAGTAAGGGTTTATTTCTCAGTAAGAAAGCGTTTTTGCCATTCGTATAGCTTATTCAGCGCCTGGACCGGGGGAAGCTCATTCAGATCCAGGTCGCCTAATTCATCCAGCAGCGGGTTGGTCTCCGGGAACAGGACCAGTTGTTGGGAATGGGCGGGCTCGATCTTCACTGCCGAGCCGGAGCTGGATTCCAGTTGCTGCAGGATCTCGCTCGCGCGCGAGATGACCGGGCGGGGAATGCCGGCCAGTTGGGCCACATGAATACCGTAAGAGCGGTCCGCACCGCCGGGAACGATCTTGTGCAGGAAGATCACCTGTGTGCCGTTTTCAGTGACGGCTACATTGTAGTTTCGTATGCCGGGCAGCAATTCGCTCAACTGGGTCAGTTCGTGAAAGTGGGTGGCAAAGAAGGTACGCGCGCGCAGGCGGGGATGGTTGTGGATGAATTCCACCACTGACCAGGCGATGGAAAGACCGTCGTATGTAGAGGTGCCACGGCCAATCTCATCCAGGATGAGCAGGCTGCGCGGGGTGGCGTGGTTGAGGATGTTGGCTGTCTCGATCATTTCCACCATGAAGGTGGATTGACCGGCATGGATCTCGTCCTGGGCACCGATGCGCGTGAAAATGCGGTCAACGATGCCGATGGTTGCGCTGGCTGCCGGGACGTAGGAGCCGATCTGTGCCATCAGCACGATCAGCGCCACCTGGCGCAGGAAGGTGGATTTACCGCTCATATTGGGACCGGTGATCACGCGGACGATCTCTCCCGATTCAAGGATAATGTCATTGGGAACGAAACGTTCGCTGTGTAAGGTTGTTTCCACCACCGGGTGGCGGCTGTCAATCACCTCAAGGACGGGCTCTTCAACAATTTTCGGTTTCACATAGTGGTTTAAGGCTGCCACTTCAGCCAGGCCTGCCTGTACATCCAATTCCGCCAGGATCACGCTGGTGCGCAGCAATTCAGGGAGGTGGATCAGGATCTTTTGACATACTTCTTTGAAGAGGCGCGCTTCAATTTCCTTGATGCGCTCTTCGGCATTTAAAACGAGCGACTCGTATTCTTTCATTTCCGGGGTAATGTAGCGCTCGGCGTTCACCAGGGTTTGCTTGCGGATATACTCCGGCGGGACCTGCTGGGTGTTGCTATGAGTAACTTCCAAATAGTAGCCAAATACCTTGTTGTATCCCACCTTGAGCGATTTTATACCGGTGCGGTTGCGTTCCACGCTCTCCAGGTTGGAAATCCACTCGCGAGCGTGGCGCGACATTTCGATGATGTTATCCAGCTCTTCCGAATATCCTGCTCTGATCACGCCGGTATTTTGCAGGGTGGAAGGCGGGTCTTCAGCAATCGCTTTTTCCAGCAAGTCCAGAACGTCACTGCACAGGCTGAAGCCAGACAGGTATTCTTTCAGTTTACCTTCTGTGGAGGTGAGCACCTGGAGGATCTTTGGCATGTGAGCTAATGTAGAGCGGATGCCAACCAGGTCACGCGGCTGTGCGGAATTGCTGGCGATGCGGTTGGAAAGCCGTTCCAGGTCGCCAATTTGATGCAATTCGGAACGAAATTCGGCCCTGATCATCGATCGGTCGTGGAAGATCTCGATCACGTCTTGCCGCTTTTCGATCATGTCTATATTGAGCAGCGGTTTGCTGACCCACTGGCGCATGCAGCGGTGTCCCATGGGGGTGATGGATTGGTCAAGGATGGAGAGCAGGGAACCGGTTGTCTCATTGCGCCGGATGGTTTCGGTTAGTTCCAGGTTACGGCGCGTCGACGCATCCAGCACCATGAATTCACTCGTGTTGTAGGTCGAAATCCCTTTCAGCATGGATATGGCGGAAGGCTGGGTTTTTTCCAGGTACTGTAGAAGCACTCCGCAAGTTTGGATGGCCAGAGGCAGGCTCTCAAGGCCGTAGCCTTCCAGTGTGGAAACGCCCATTTTTCGCAAAATGACTTCACGGCATCGCCCGGTCTCGAACTGCCAGTCCGGCAGTTTTGTGACATGGGCAGCAAACGAGCCGTTCAATTTGAGTGATTCCGGAACCAGGATTTCAACTGGATTTAGACGCGCCACCTCGGTACGTAGGTCGATATTCGGGTCAGCTGATTCAATTTCAGTCACCGAAAACTCGCCTGTCGTGATATCGGTGTAGGCTACGCTGAAATGAACATCGTCCATAGCGACGGCAGTGAGGAAGTTGTTTTCTCCGCTGCGCAGCATACCCGGCTCAATGACCGTACCGGGAGTGACCACGCGCACCACCTCGCGCGGGAAGATGCCTTTTGATGGCTGGTTGCCCATCTGCTCGCAAATGGCAACGTGGTAACCCTTGTCGATCAAGCGGGACAGGTAATTCTCAACAGCATGATAGGGGATGCCGGCCATGGGGATGCGCGCGCCCTTTTCCGTACCGCGCGAGGTGAGCACCAGGTCCAACTCGCGTGAGGTAACCTGCGCGTCGTTATCGAAGGTCTCATAAAAATCACCCAGTCGAAAGAAAAGGATCGTATCCGGGTATTGGCGTTTGATCTCCAGGTATTGTTGGCGGATCGGGGTGACGTCTTCGCTCATGCAGCATCCTGTTCGATAGAAAAATCAAGTCCAGCACACAGGCTGGACCTGGTCAATTTACTGGTTACTCAGGTTAATTTCTGACCACATTCAGCACAGAACTTGGCGTTCGGCTGAAGTTTTGCGCCGCACTGCGGGCATTTATCCTTGGGCTTAAGCGATGCGCCGCACTCAGGACAGAACTTGACATTGGCAGGCAGCGGTTTTTCGCAATTGGGACAGGTGGCAGTGATGCCTTCGCGCCAGTATTCCGTCCCAAGTTTCTTGTCTTCCTCAGCCATGGCTGCGTGTGCCCAAATCTCTTCAACTGATTTGGAGGCCTGGGCGGCTGCCATTTCAACACCCAGGTCAGGCGCACAATCCTTGCAAAGACCCTTCTTCACATTCCAGCATTTTTCACGGCATACCCAGGAATTACAGCGCGGGCATTGGATGAAGTAAGGGCGAATTTCTGTGACAGCTTCTTTAAAAACTTCGTCATGCGCTTTTTCCCAGGCAGCGTCATGTACCCGGTTGCCGATGTTTGCAGCAGCCCCAAAAAGCCCGCCAAAGATGCTGTTGGCTGTGTCCAGGACCTCTGAGACCCGTCCTGTTACCGAAGGTCGAAACTTGGTGCGGTAACCGGAACCGCAACGCTTGCACTCAAACTCAAACTGGAAGCCCTTTTCAGTGGATAAGTCATTGTAATTATTCACGAAATCCAAGTGTTCGATCATCAATCCTCCATCGACGAAAGCAATAACTGAATATGAAGATTATAACGCAAATCATTTTCCGGAAATCTAAAAAGATATTGAGGGTATAATTCTGCGAAACTCATTGAAGGAGCAAGCGTTCCCGTATGACACAAGAGAATAAACCATCGATACTGGATGGCATCGAAATGGGTATTGGCACCTGGTCATGGGGGGACAGGCTTTTTTGGGGATTTGGCGATGGGTATGCCGAGAAGGATTGCGAAGAGGCGTTCCACGAGAGTGTCAACAGCGGGATCGTGTTGTTTGACACGGCCGAGGTTTATGGACAGGGAAAGTCGGAGTTGATGTTGGGCAAATTGCTCAAGCAATCCAACCAAACCCTCAAGATCGCATCGAAGATCATGCCATTTCCGTACCGGGTGTTGAAATCTTCGCTGCGCAACGCACTCAAGCACAGCCTAAAACGCCTGGGGTTGGAGAAGATCGATCTGTACCAAATGCATTGGCCATTGCCGCCGCTGAACGTCACCCGGTGGATGGATCGCATGGCAGAAGTTTATGAGGAAGGTCTGATCTCAGCCATTGGAGTTTCAAATTACAACCTGGAGCAGACCCGTGCTGCGCACGAGCAACTGAAAAAACATGGACTGCGCTTAACCTCAAACCAGGTGGAATATCATCTATTGGAGCGGCGCATCGAGACAAATGGACTGATGGAGTATTGTCGCGAGGAGGGAATTACGATTATTGCGTATAGTCCTCTGGCGATGGGGATGCTGACCGGAAAATACACCCCAGAAAACCCGCCGCGCGGCGTGCGCGCCAGCCAATACAACCGTGCTTATCTTGAAAAGATCCAGCCTCTGATCAACAGCCTGGCTCGCATTGGAAATGACAACAATGGAAAGACTGCCGGGCAGGTGGCATTGAATTGGTTAATATGCAAAGCCGTAATTCCGATTCCGGGGGTGAAAAACTTGATCCAGGCTACTCAGAACCTGGGTGCCCTGGGCTGGAAACTAAAGCCGGATGATGTCGCTTTTCTGGATGACCTGAGCCTGAAAGTTACCCGGGATTGAAACTACGAATAGAAGGATAATCATGACCGAAGAAAAAAATTACTACCCGTTTACCGCAGTAAATGATTTCATGCGCGACGATTACAGATTGACCATCCTGAATGAGGTTCTATCCCGGCTTGATGCAGTTCCAGCCGGTCAAAAACTGCTCATCACCCGCCTGATCACCAAGGGCGTGCAGATCCAGGGCTTCAGGAATAGCAACCTGGCTCCGGCCGCCATGAAAGCCAAGAAGTCAACCACTTTGTTCGAGAACCTGCCGCAGTTCGCCGGGCAGATAATGGAAGCCTGGAGCCGCCTGCATGCGACCCTGCGAGAAGAGATGGGCAGGCTTTTGGCGGAACGAGGCTGGCAGGTGATGGAAGACAGTGCGGATCTAAGCCTGCAGCCCGGGTTCAAGCCCGGCTGGCCCAAAACGGATACATTCCAGGTGCTCATCGAAGCTGCCCGCGTGCGCCTTCCTGACATGCCGGAAACCGATGATGACATCAGCTTGATGGCCGTTTGGGTGGGGAACTGTCTGCCCTACGAGTTGTACGAAAACGCAGAATAAATTAATCTGAAAATTCAAGATCCTGGTCATCCAGACCGATCATTTCACCTTCGGTTTGGAGTGTTATTTCACTGAACGTGTTTTCCTGTACGGCTGTAACCATGTGACGTTTGATCAATTCCAACATGGCGAGGAAGGTGACCACGATCTCCACCCTGTCACCGCGGTTGAGAATGAAGGTTCGGAAGGTGGTGGAGCCTGAACGGCGCAGGTGATCCAGTATTGAAGTGATACGCTGCCGAATAGTGATGCGCGGATAGGAGACCACCTGGCTCAACGGCGCCATGTTGTGCGGACTTGTGAAGATATCGCGGGCTGCCTGGACGAGGTCAGCCAGGGTGAAACCGGTCAGGTCAAGGCGGGAGGGTATCTGTGCCTTGGGGTCACTATCCAGGCGCAGAAAGGTGTGCAAGCCCTTTTCCTCGCGATATTCCAGCGAACGGGATAGTTCCTTGAAACGTTTATACAGGATCAATTGACGGGCAAGGGCTTCTCCCGGGTCTTCCTCGGGCTGGAGACTTGGCACGGGTGATTTGGGCAAAAGCGCGGCGGATTTGATCTGGACGAGCTTGGCAGCGATGACCAGGAAAGCGCTCACCTCGGCTGCATCCTGCTCCTGCAAGCGATGCATGTACTCCAGGTACTGGTCGGTCACCTGCGAAAGCGCCAGGCTGGTGATGTCCAGCTCCGCATTTTCGATCAGTTGCAATAACAGATCAAGAGGTCCGGTATATACCTCTGTGCTGATCTGCCAGCCGTCCGTTTGATGTCCTGCGATCTGAAAATCCACGCCTGGAATTATAGCAGAAACTATCGCTTGAGCATCAATCAGCACTGGTCATAATATAATTACTGAGTTACGCTGTTAGAAAGGATTCTTTACAATGCTGATCTCCTGTAATACCTGTGGACGCCTTTATCCTTCCATTGGTGCACCTTACCGCTGCGAATGCGGCGGATACTTTGAAATTCGAGAAATCCCTGGTTTTGCAGCTCCGGATGCTTTCCAATCTGGATCAGGCATGTGGAGCTATTCTCATTTGTTTGGTATGGATAGCCTGTCATCTGCGGTCAGCCTGGGTGAGGGGAGTACACCCCTGGTGCCTGGTGAATTCAACGGACACCAGGTGTTCTATAAGATGGAAAGTTTGAACCCCACAGGCTCTTATAAGGATAGGGGCAGCGCAGTATTGGTCAGTTTTCTGCGCTCGCGCGGTGTGACGGATGCGGTGGAAGACTCCTCCGGCAACGCCGGGGCTTCTTTCGCGGCCTACGCTGCCAGGGCGGGGATTAAGGCTCACATTTATGTACCGGAGAGCACCTCAGGCCCAAAGCTCAACCAGATCCGCATGTACGGAGCGGATGTGGTGCGCGTTCCGGGGTCGAGGTCTGAAGCTGCCAGGGCGGTTCTGGAAGCTGTAGCGCGTGGGAGCGTGTATGCCAGCCATGCTTATATGCCGTTCGGTCTCACAGGGATTGCGACCATCGTGTATGAATTAGTGGAATCCTTAAAATGTGCCCCGGGCACGGTGATTACTCCGGTAGGACACGGTGGTTTACTATCAGGGCTGATTTTGGGGTTTGAATCTTTGTTGAAAGCGGGTGTTCTTCAAACATTACCTACGTTCATAGGGGTTCAGCCTGAGAATTGCGCGCCAATCGTGCGGGCGTTTCAATCCGGCCGATTTGAAAGTGCGCAGATTGTTCCTCAACCAACCATTTCTGAAGGCACAGCCGTGACAAGCCCGGTGCATGGTAAGGAGTTATTGCTGAAACTGAGGTCTTACTCCGGCACGTTTCAGTCTGCCAGCGAGACTGACATCCGCAGGGCTTATCATATGCTGGCCGAACAAGGAATTTATTGCGAGCCGACTTCAGCTTTAGCCTTAACCCCGTTACTCAATGATAAAATAGAGCTGGCTGGACCAGTGGTGACCATTCTCACCGGTTCCGGACTAAAAACTACATTTGTGGAATAATTTGACCGCGAACCACCCTGGTGAGGGTGGCTGGCGCTCCCCTTATTCCAGGGAGAGATGTGCTTGGAAAATACCAGGTCGAAGAACAAAATCGAATCTCCTGAAGAACTGGCAGCGCGTATCCTGCCGGGTTTTTCGGATATTTTTCTTATCAGCCGTGCACTAACCCACCGATCCTATGTAAACGAGCATGAAGAAGCGCTCGAGGACAATGAACGCCTGGAATTCCTGGGCGATGCCGTCCTGGATTTTGTGGTGGGTGCCTGGGTCTATAACCGCTACCCGGATATGCAGGAGGGTGATCTGACGCGCATGCGCTCAGCCCTGGTGCACACGGCGCAACTGGCGGAATTTGCGCGCGCCATCAACCTGGGAAATGCCATGCGGTTGGGACACGGAGAGAACCAGGCTGGCGGCAGCGACCGGACTGCTCTGCTTTGTGATACCTTCGAGGCGGTGGTGGGAGCTATCTATCTCGAACAGGATATCGCAGGCGTCCAGAATTTTATATTTCCCTTCCTCGACAATGCCGCGGAGGATATCCTACTGAATCATAAGAACGAAGATCCCAAGAGCAAGTTGCAGGAATGGGCGCAGGGTAAAGGGTTTCCTACCCCGCTATACATTACCCGCAGTGTCACCGGCCCGGACCACTCGAAATGTTTTGAGGTGGACGTTCTGATCAACGACGAAGTCAAGGGGAGCGGGACCGGTTCGAGTAAACAGGCAGCCACCAAACAAGCGGCTGCAGACGCGATCAAACACCTGGCAATCCGGGATTAGCGGGGAGTTGATGAAGCCTAGACTGAAATCGCTGGAGCTACATGGATACAAGACCTTTGCAGGCAGGGTCTTGTTTGAGTTTCCCGGGAACGTAACTGCTATCGTGGGACCAAACGGCTCCGGAAAGTCAAATATTGCGGATGCCCTGCGTTGGGTGCTGGGCGAGCAATCCTACAGCCTGCTGCGCGGCAAGAAGACCGAAGACATGATCTTCCTGGGTTCTGACCAGCGCCCGCGCGCCGGCATGGCCTCCGCCATGATCACCTTTGACAACGAAGACAACTGGCTTCCCATTGATTACACCGACGTTGCCATCGCCCGGCGGGCATACCGCGATGGAACCAACGAGTATTTGATCAACAAGCAAAAAGTGCGCCTGAAAGACATTTCCGAGTTACTGGCGCAATCCGGCTTGGCGGAACGAACCTATACCATCATCGGACAAGGGCTGGTGGATGCTGCCCTGTCTCTGCGGCCGGAGGAACGAAGGCGATTCTTTGAGGAAGCGGCCGGTATCGGCCTGTTCCGCTCACGGCGCGAGGAATCCCTGGGCAGGCTGGACACCACCCGGCGCAACCTGGAACGGGCGAATGACATTCTGAGCGAACTGGAACCGCGTATGCGCAGCCTGGAACGGCAGGCCAAACGCGCAGAGGAATATGAGCGTGTCAAAGCCGACCTGCAAGTACTGCTGAGGGATTGGTACGGATTCCACTGGCAAAACACGCAAAAGGAACTTCTGCGAAACCGCGAGATCCTTAAGAATCAGGAAGAAAAAGTGGCGCTGGCCCGTAATCGGCGTCTGGAAATTGAAACGAAAGTGGAAGACTCACGCCAACGTCTGCAGGAACTTCGGTCACTGCTTAACCAATTGCATGCTGAGTCGGCCGGCTATCACAACCAGCGCGAGAAAGCCAGCCGGGAACTGGCCGTGCTTGAAGAAAGGCTGCGATCCTTCCAGAACCAATCCTTGAGTTTAGACTCCGAATTGGTCAGGAATGAGGAAGCCGTCACGGCAGCGGCAGACAAACTGGTGGATTTGGTGGCAGACAAAGACCGCCTGGCACAAGAAATGACCGAAAACCGGGAGCAACTTCAGGCTGTTCAAGCCCAATTTAGCACCCGCCAGGCTGAAAGATCCACCCTTGAGCAAGCGCTCAATCTCAAGCGAAGAGATCTGGTCAATTCAGAAACGCGCCAGGTGCAGTTAAAAGCCCACCAGCGTGAACTTCAGAGCCGGTTGGATACATTAGCTGGAAGCCAGGCTTCCATCCATGCCAGCCTGGAATCGCTGCAAACTGAATTGGCTGCCGCTCAAAACTATGCCAACGCAAAGAGGATCGAAAAAGAGAACGCCTCTCATAAAGTTGCGGAGATTGAAGATGAACTGAAAAAAGTTCGAGATGATCTATCAGGGCTGGAGGAGTCAGAGCGGAAGCAGGTGGGAGAAAAAGCCACCCTCGATGCTGAGATCCTCAAAGTAAAAGCGCAACTGGAGGTGTTGATCCAGGCGGAAAACGCCCTGAACGGATTTGGAGAAGGTGCCAGGAATTTAATTACAGCCGCGCGCAGCGGTAAATTGAGGGGACAGTTCCAGGCGATCAACGCATTGATGGAAGTCCCTGCCGGATTGGAGATCGCCATTACTGCCGCATTAGGCGAGCAATTCGATGCCATCCTGATTGGCGGCGAGACGAACACAGAAAATATTCTCGATTTTCTCAAGGGAACCGATGTTGGCCGGGCAATTTTACTGCCACTCGAATTCCAAGCCAGGATCGAACGGGTCAAAACTGAGAGCAGCCCTGATGTGATGGGCGTTGCATCCGAGTTAGTAACTGCCCAAGCGGGTCAAAAGGCAGTGATCGAACGGCTGCTCAACAATGTTCTGGTGGTAAAGAACCGCCAGGTTGCCCGCCAACTGGTGGAAAAACTTCCCTTCTGGGCCAAGGTCGTAACCCTGGAAGGTGAGGTCTATCACGGCAACGGGATGATCACCGCCGGGAAAGAGAAACGGGCAGGGATCATCACCAGACCCAGGCAGCGCAAAGACCTCGAGGACCGCATCAGGCAGGGTGAGGAACGCCAGAGCCAGGCTCAACTGGCGTTGGATGCACTGCGCAGTAAGGTAACTGCTGCCATCGATAAACGAAAGGCATTGGAAGCCCGATTGCGCGTGGAACAAATAGCGTCAAATACCGCTAATGGCGCCTACGAGTCAGCCGGGCGTGCCATAACGCAATTATCGCAAAAGCTGGAGTGGCAGAACTCGCAGGTTGGAAATCTTGTAGCTCAAAAGAACGCGGCAGAAACAGAGATGCAATCCACAATAGCTGATTTCGAGCAAGGAGCAGCAACAGTAATCGCATTGAACACCAGCCTGAAGGAACTCAACGACAAGTTAAGGTTGCTCCCGATCGATGAATTACAGGAACAGGTGGTGCACTGGAATACGACCCTAGCGGTGAATGAGCGTGCTTTAAAAGAGGCCGAACGGAGGATCACGGAAAATGAGCTTCTCCTCAACCAGAACCGCAGCCGGGTGAACCTGGTGAAGGAACGTATCGATTCCTTGAATATGATGGCACAAAATACCGACCAGGACAAAACCAGTTTACTCAAGGAAGAGGAAGAAGTAAACCAACTTATCAGCCTGGCAAATGAGAAGATCGAACCGGCTGAATCTGAATTGTCCAGGCTGGAGATTGAGTACAGCCAACTTCAACACGACTACACCCAGGTGCAGCAAGCCGAGACGAACGCAGAACGCGTGAACACTCAGGCGCAGTTGGAATTGGGACGCAGCCGTGAAGCCCTTGAGAATCTGCGGAACAGGATCGAGGACGATTTTGGGCTGGTCGCGTTGGAGTATTCCGAAGATATTTCCGGCCCCACGCCCCTGCCGTTGGAAGGGGTCAAGCAGCTCGTGGCTCTTACCGAGATCCCGAAGGAACTGGAAGAATCGATCAACCGGCAGCGTTCGATCTTACGCCGTATGGGTGCCATTAACACCGAAGCACAAAAAGAGTACTATGAAGTAAAAGAGCGATTCGAATCCCTTTCATCGCAAATGGCCGATCTACGGAAAGCAGATGAGGACTTGCGCCAGATCATCCTGGAACTGGATGAGTTGATGCATAAGAAATTCCGGGAAACATTCACTGCCGTGGCTGGTGAGTTCAAGCAGCTCTTCACGCGGCTCTTCGGCGGAGGTTCAGCCCGACTGGTGTTGACAGATGAGGATAATCCGACCGAAACCGGCATTGATATCGAGGCAAAATTACCCGGACGGCGGGAGCAGGGCTTGTCTTTGCTTTCAGGCGGAGAACGCTCACTGACGGCGGTCGCCCTGGTTTTTTCGCTGCTTAAAGTATCACCAACCCCGTTTTGCGTTTTAGATGAAGTGGATGCAATGCTGGATGAAGCCAATGTGGGGCGTTTCACTGAGTTGCTCAAGGAATTGAGCCAGGAAACACAGTTCATCGTGATCACCCACAACCGCAACACCGTGCAGGTGGCGGACATCATCTACGGCGTGACCATGGGGAGAGATTCCGCCAGCCAGGTGATCAGCCTGCGGGTGGATGAGCTCAGCGAGGAAATGGTGAAATAAAAAGAAGGAGCGGATTTCCCGCTCCTTCTTCTTTATGATTTTTCAGTTTACTGACCGGTTGCGGTATCTGCAATGCGGTATTGATCAGGGATGGCCGGCAGGCTTGGGACTACATTAGCCCAAATGTCAAACTTCTTGACCGTTAGTTCAGCCTTGGCTGCTTCTAAGTACTTACTGAAGTTGTTGGTCTTAAATGTTTCCAGCTCTGAGTCAGTTAATTGCCTGACCTCGTGACCGAGCACCTGGATGATGTGGTAGCCAAAATCGGTCTTGACCGGTTCGCTGATTTCGCCGATCTTGAGTGACCAGGCGACATCTTCAAAAGCCTGAACCATGGTTCCCTTGGTGAACCAACCCAGGTCGCCGCCAGTTTCCTTTGTGCCGGTATCCAGTGAGAGTTCCTGAGCGATGACGCCAAAATCGATGCCTTTATTCAGACGGGCGATAACAGCTTTGGCTTCTTCTTCAGTGGCTACAAGGATATGGCGAGCCCATACTTCGTCCTGGTCAGCGGTTACGTCTTTGTTGACGTAATCAAAAAGCTTCTGGTTGATCAACAGATCACGCACATAATCACGGAAGTCCTCGGTGGTGAAAGGGAACTGGGCGTTGATATTGGCTATCATGGTCTTCTTCAACCCTTCGAAGCCTTCACGCGTGTAGGGCGTGGCCGTGGGCGGGATGGGTGTGGCTGTTCCGGTCGGTTCGGCGGTGGGTTCCAGCGTTGCGGTACTGGTGGGCGGAACCAGTGTGGCGGTAGGCGGGACGACGGTGGTCGTACCATCCGAAGTCACCTCGACCGTGGGCGCACCAGGGGTCATTGTTTCAGTCGGCAGTGCAGTCTCGGTCGGGATCTCAGTGGGGGTGGGCGTGATGGTTACAATGGCTAACTGCGTTGATGAGAGCGTCGATGTGGGGCGCATCGCCAGGGTGGGCGCGGTCGTGGGGGTACCATTCGGGAAGAACCCGAATCCACGTTCCATTTCCTTATCGATGTCTTCTTCAGATACCGTTAAGCCTAATTCCTTGGCTTTGGTGGCAGCCACGGCTTCGTTAATCATTTGATCCAGTTTATCGCTGCCGAACTGGACGTAATTATCCAGGGTGTCCTGCATTTGGATCAATGAATCCTGGAAGAACATCGCATAAGGTGAGGAGGCGTATTGGACGAAGGTTTCGACATTCGAGAGGCGCTCATATTCAACGCGTTTCTGGAATTTCTCAACCGTGATCTTAACGTTTCCAACCTTCGCCACAGGTTTTTGAGCCTGGAAGACAGCCTTGTCCAGGATGCCATACAGGATCAGACCCACGACGATGGCCAGGATAGCGATCACGCTGATGGTCAGGATGCGTTTCTGTCTCTTTTCGCGTTCCAGGCGGGCAAGGTGCTTCTGCGATGTGATCTTTGGTGCAGTTTCGTTGTTATCTTTTGCCATACTAACCTCAATATTCTTTTAGGGGCATGGAGGGATGTCCCTCAATGCCCCGGATACGAACTACCAGCAATTAGCGGATCGAGTCTGACCAGCGCTCACCGGTGAAAGGCAGGAGGGCGATCTGGCGGGCGCGTTTGACAGCAGCAGCCAGGGCGCGCTGATGGCGTGCGCAGGTGCCGGTCTGTCGGCGCGGGCGGATCTTGCCTTCTTCGGTTACGAAGCGGCGCAGCATATCTGACTGCTTGTAGTCGATGGCGATATTCTTGTCCGCGCAGAACTGGCAGATCTTCGGGCGGGCGACGTAACGCCGCTGGCCGGAAAATCGCTCATTTTCGTTTACATTTTCATCTGACATTTCTATACTCCATTAGAACGGATACTCTTCATCCGTGTGAAAATCGGGTTCCTGAAGGTCGGACGCCGGAGCGGCGGATTCTTTCTTCTCACCCAACAGCATCATTTCGGAGGCAACGATCTCCACATTGGAATGTTTGTTGCCTTCGCTGTCTTCCCAGCGCCGGGTTTGGATCCTGCCTTCCACATACACCTGCTGCCCCTTGACAAGGTATTGCTTGCAGATCTCAGCCAGGTTTCCCCAGGCCACGACGTTGAACCATTCGGTTTCCGAATGTCGTTCGCCGTCGCTGGTGGTCCAGGAGCGGTTGGTGGCGACTGTGAAAGTGGTCACAGGACGACCGGTGGGGGTGAAACGCATTTCCGGATCGCGTCCAAGGTGACCAATGATCATGATTTTGTTCAAATCTCGGCTCATGGCGAGACTCCTTCAAAGACCTTACAACAAATCACTCGACGACTGTGATCATGAAGCGAATTACGGGTTCAAGGAACCGTAAATTGCGCTCAAGCTCAGATGTAAACGCAGGCGGGAAATCAGCGGTGATAAGGAAATATTGACCGTCACGCTGTTTGCGGATGATGTAGGCCAAGCGACGCTTGCCCCAGCTATCCACTTTGGAAACGGTACCGCCAGCTGTGGTGATCCAACCTTTCACCTTTTCAACCGCTTCGTTGGTCGCGGTTTCATCCAGGTCTGTATGGATGATCAGAACAACTTCGTATGTACGCATAGAGAACCTCCTTTCCTCGGGTTTGCCCTCAAACAGCGCCGTGGGCGGGGTTGAAAGCGGAAAGGCAGCAGAAGATTTCTGCAACCAGGGTAAGATTTTACCACATTATTTACGAGTTTTGATTTTGTGGAATATTGGTATGGACAGACCTTGTGGGTGGTGGTAAAATCTTGAGGCTGTTGGGGGCTCGTCTAACGGCAGGACGACTGACTCTGGATCAGTTAGTAGAGGTTCGAATCCTTTGCCCCCAGCCTAAAC
>DAONEZ010000004.1:0-18288 GCA_035403345.1 Anaerolineaceae bacterium | reverse complement strand
ACGTAGCCAGCCCAACCGGCATCACGATCGGAGGATTGGCCTGCACGAAGCTGGTGGAAAAGACCTACAGCACCACGCTGATCACGCAGCTCTGGTACCTGTTGATCCCGGCAAGCTGGGCGGCTGGCAGCCAGGTGCTGACCATCACCGGCGGGACGGGCACGAGCGTGGGCGTTTACATGCTGACCGGCGTGAACACCACCAAGGTTCCGCTGAGCTTCAACGGCGCTACGGCGGATGCCTCTGCAGTGTCCATCACCATGGCGGTGACCGGATTGACCGGCGGGGTGATCCTCACAAGTTTATACACCAGCACAGGCGACGGCACAAATGTGTTCGTGGCCGATGCCTTCCAGACCGCGGACGTGGCGAATTCCAGGAATGGACTGGGCAGGAACGTAGGCTCGACCGGCGCGTTGAATGCGATCTGGGATTGGAGCTCCACGCGCGCGGCGGCGCTGGTGGGGATCTCGGTTTACCCGATGATCCGCCCGGCGGGCGGGCCGGTTTATTACGAATAGGTGAAGCCCTCACCCTGCGCCCTCATCCCGGGTACCTCTCGCAAACCCAGCTCGGGTACGCAAAGACCGCGCCTTCTCCCATTTCATGGGAGAAGGGTGAAAGGAAGAAAGGAACTTATGGCAATTATCACGTACACACAAGATTTCCCGATCACACGGACTGAGCCGTTCGGCATTGACGTGAGCATGCACAACGGCGCGGTGGACATGGCGAAGGTGCGCGCGCATACCCCCAAGATCACATTCGCCTGGGGAAAGACCGGGGAGAGCTGGGGGTACGAGGATCCGAAGTTCGACGGGTACCGGGCGGGGTTCGAGGACGACGGCATCTGGTTCGGCGGGTATCACTTTTTCTACCCGGCTGAGGACCCGAAAGCCCAGGTGCGCAAGTTCCTGGAGATCGGCGGGAAGTCGCTGGCGGGGTACGCCTGGGACATGGAGTTCAGCCACGGGCAGAGCCCGGAAAAGATCCTGAAGGGGCTGGGGATCGCGGTGTGCGAGATGCTGAATATGGGCTTGCCGGTGTGGGTGTACAGTATGCCGTATTTTATGCGCGATCACGTGATCCCGGAGCCGCTGGCGGTGCCGGAGTGGTTCAAACATGTGAACTGGTGGATCGCGCAGGTGCTGACCAGCGGACGCGAGCACCCGGGGCCGGTGGAGGAGGTGAGAGGGGTGAGCCCTGAGCAGGTGATCATCCACCAGAGCGCGTGGAAGTGGAAAGGCAGCTTGATCGGGCAGGTGGGCAGCCATCACCTGGACGGGAACCGGTGGCTGAAAGGTACTCCCGGACACGAGGAAGTCCTGGTCATTCCCGATGGGAATTCCCAGGATGGCACACAGAACGTGCCACCGCCTGAAATTGACCCGAATCAGAAGATCTTCAAGGTGATCAGCCCGAACGGGTTGAACGTGAGGGATGTGCCGATCGGGCAGTTGGGCAGCCAGGTGATCGGGTATTTGCCTTGCGGGGCAACTGTGACCGCGCTGGAGCTGGTGACGATCGGGCAGGACGTATGGGCGCGCATCGGGGACTGGAAATGCTGCGCGGTGAAGTACAAGGGAGTGGTGTACCTTGAGTAACTGGGCATTATTGCAGGAACAGCTGGCTGGCAAGCCTGTCTACAAGCGGGCTAAGCACGGCATCCACTTCCAGAACGGTGACGGCTCGATAACCGCTAATTTCAGCGGCAAACCGTGTCATTATCAGGACGGCGCAGAGTGGAAGCCGATTGACACCACGCCCTTACTCGGCGGTGATGGCAAGTGGGGCTGCCCTCACTCGCCTGTACGCATCGGCACGGATGGCACGGTGAGTATCGTAGGCTCAAATTATGCGCAGCGGGCGCGGCTGTTCAGCGCGGGTCGGGCAGGGTCAATGGAGCGCGATGAAATACAACGGGCTGGTGTACATTGAGTAACTGGGCGAAATTACAGGAAGATCTGACTGGCTTGAAGGTGGTAAAGCGGGCGCGGCATGCCATTCATTTTCAACGAGGAAATGAAATCGAAGCTCATTTCGTGGGGAAACCATGCCATTTTCAGGATAGTGATGGTCTTTGGAAACCGATCGATACTGGATTGATCAGAAAACCAAATGGCTGGTATGGATGCCCGCATTCTGATGTTGTCCTTCATCCGGATGGACGGGTAGCGGTAGAGGGAACGGGTTACGCGCAGCTCACTGAGCTGCCTGGCGCCGGGAATGGTCTTGCGGATGGAGACCGGCTGGTGCGCGAATTCGATGGCGGGCGGCAGTTCCTGTCTATCACGGAGGATGGGTTTAGGCAGGAGATCGTTCTAGATAAGGTGCCGGATGTCAAAGGGGCGGCGATCAAACGATTGCTGGCGGCGGAGAGCGGGACGCTGCCGGGCAAGTATAAGGCGCATGCCCTGAAAGCGGTGGACGCGGCTGGAGGGGAATATGTTTTCACGAGCCAGACCAGCCTGAGGGATTGGCTGGAACAAGCCATGTATCCGGTGGTCATTGACCCAGATTTTACGGCGGGAACAGGCGATAAATTTATCTATGGTCTGAATGCAAATTACACCACTGCGCACACGACTTCAAATACCACAGAATCCGCATTAAATTATTTGCGGATTGGACAGGTTCTATCAGGCGCAGGAGGGAGTTATGGCTGCTACCGGGCTTTTGCCGGATACGACACTTCGTCCATCGAAGACGCTGCCGCAATCTCTCAGGTAAATTTCAAAGCGACATGTATCACTGATTTTTCAAGCGCGGCTGATTTTGATATTCAGATCGTGAAACAGAATTGGACTGGAACTCAGGAAACCGACTATGACGAATGTCTATCAGGAACGGCTGATGACGCTATCTGGCGCAACACGTCCGGAATGAGCCTGAACACGCAATACACGAGCGGAAATCTAAATACGGCGTGGGTAAATAAGTCCGGAACTACGTATTATTCATTCAGGTCAAGCAGGGATTTCGCAGGAACAAATCCGGGTACTGGCGGATTTTTAGCTGAGTATATTTACCTGGCATCGCAAGATCATGCCACTGTTGGCTATCGTCCCGTCCTGACCGTCACCTACACGGCGGGGGGGGCGCTCCTAAACGTGAACATGAACGGACAGATGCAGAATCTATCCGGCGGAATGAGAGGGTAAATTATGGCAAAACTGGCAATCAAGAAGGCAAGCACGGATGTAACAGTTTATCTGTTCATTCAGGACTCAAGCGTGACCACAGGGGCGGGTAAAACAGGTCTGGCGTATAACACAAGCTCACTCGTGGCTTACTACGTGAGACCGCTTGGGAGCGCAACGCAACTTACTTTGGCAACTCAAACAGTTACCGGAGCGCACTCAGATGGCGGGTTCGTGGAAGTTGATGCCACCAATATGCCAGGCGTGTACCGACTTGACCTATCCGATGCTATTTGTGCAACTGGAGTTAACAGCGTGGTGGTGATGCTCAAAGGTGCTGCGAACATGGCTCCCGTGGTGCTGGAAATTCAATTGACCAGTTATGACCCGAATGATGCTGTCCGGTTGGGGATGACCGCCCTGCCGAACGCTGCTGCGGACGCTGCGGGCGGCTTGCCTATCAGTGACGCTGGAGGGTTGGATTTGGACGCGCAGATTGGCACGGACATTGATTCCATTCTGGCTGACACAGGCACGGATGGGGTGGTGCTGAAGGCGGCAGGGCTGGCGACAGACGCGGTGACTGAAATCCAATCCGGGCTTGCGCTTGAAGCCACCTTGACGGCGATAAAGGGCGCAGGGTGGATGAATGAGACGCTGAAGACGCTCTCCGACCAGATCGACTGTGTGGACGTTTCAGGCGTGGCGGACGCGGTATGCGACGAGCTGTTGGCCGGGCATGTGATTCCTGGAAGCGTGGGGGAAGCCCTGAGCACGGCTGGCAGCGGTTCCTCGGCCTCAGATATTGCGGACGCGGTGCTGGACGAACTGACCGCCGGCCACGCGGTTGCAGGCTCATTCGGAAAAGCGATCGTAGACCTGCCGGATGACGTGTACAACCTGCTCTCAGCCATCCCGGCGGTGAGCCTGGCGATGCCAGCAGCCGGAACTGACCTGGTTGCGTACGCGGGCGACACGCTGGAGATAGACATCACCGGCCTGGGCAACTTGAGCGCG
This sequence comes from Anaerolineaceae bacterium, assembly GCA_035403345.1. Lineage (GTDB taxonomy): Bacteria > Chloroflexota > Anaerolineae > Anaerolineales > Anaerolineaceae > UBA6107. The sequence continues at coordinate 14,131 of DAONEZ010000004.1, read as the reverse complement.
GCTGATGAGATCTATGTCACGGTGAAAAACCGATATGACGATGATGACGATGAGTCCGTGTTCCAGGTATCGCGGGATGGAGGACTGCTGTACCTGTTGGGAGCTGCCGCGAGCTCATCCACAGATGGAAGCCTGACGGTAATCGACGCGGTGACCGGGCACATCCAGTTTACGCTCAAGGCCACGGCCACCATCCTGATCCCGATCAAACACAATATTTATGATGTGAAGATCATCACCGGAACAGCGGCCGAAAGCCTGATGCAGGGTGAAATCACCTTCAAACCCGTGGTGACCAAAGCCACATCGTAATTCTCACTCAACTTTCCCTCTCCCTTTACCGGGAGAGGGAAGCATTGGACAGGGAAAATGAAAAAAGCGATCATCGTTGTCTCTGACTTGCACATCGGCAGTCATTCCGGGTTATGTGCTTCCAGCGGTTACCTGCTGGATAACGGCGCGGTGCAGACGCCTTCCAACCTGCAAACCTACGTGTGGCGCTGTTGGTCCCACTTCTGGGACAGTTACGTGAAGGACGCCACGCGGGGCATCGGGGCCAAAAACATCACCGTGGTGGTGAACGGCGACGCCATTGACGGAAATCATCATGAAGCGGTCGACCTGGTGCCCAACGTGGAAGTGCAGGAGCGCGCGGCGGTGGAGATCCTGATGCCGATCGCCAAGCGGTACCGGCTCTTCATGGTGCGCGGTACGGAAGCGCACGGCGGTAAATCCGAGCAAAACACAGAGAGCATCGCCAGGCAGTTGGGCTGCGAGACAGATGAACAAGGCTGCCACTCGGTTTATCAACTTTGGCTGGAAGTGGGGGGGGTGGTGATCCAGTTTGCACATCACATCGGGACCACGTCGTCCGCGGCGTATGAGACCAGCGCCCCGATGCGCGAGCTGGTGGCAGGACTGGTGGAAGCCAGCCAGTGGGATCAACGGCTGCCAGATGTGTTTGTGCGCAGTCACAGGCACAGGTACATCCCGATCTCCATTCCGAGGAGCGACGATCGGGATATTCAACTCATCATCACGCCGGGGTGGCAGCTGCGCACGCCGCATGTGGAGCGGATCGACCGCATGCGTCTGCCGCACATCGGCGGGGTGGTATTCATCATCGAGGATGGAAAATGCCAGGTAAAAAAGAAGATCTACGAAATGCCAAAACCGACCCTGATCCAGATCTGAACTTCAGCTACAACGAGCTGCTCGATGAGCTGACTCGTGAGCTGACGTTTGAGGAGCGGAAGCCTGGGGACGTGACGGCGGGAGAGCTGATGGAGACAACCGGAATGACCAGGAGCTGGGTGAACGAGTTGCTGGCGCGAAAGGTGCGGGCGGGCGAGTTGGTGCGGGTGAAGGTGCGCCTGCCTGGCACGAGAAGTGGGTGGACTTATGCGTATCGGAGGAAGGAATGAGCGAAAGTGAATTAATCGAAAGCGATATTTCTGTTGAAGAATGGCGCGAGTATGATTTTGGTGGACGAGTTTACCGGATCCACCACCCAAAAAAGCTGTTTCTCAGGAAAGGTGGCACGACCCATCGCGTTGTGGATGAGCTTGGTGTGACCCATTGCCTGCCTGCACCTGGAATGAATGGCTGCGTTTTGCGGTGGAAAAGTTTCGATGAAAGTAAACCCGTGAAATTCTAAGGAGGTTAGCATGATCGTCTACGTGGCAGGTCCGATCCGTCCAAAGGGAACGCAAACGCTGCAGGGCAACCTGGAGCGGGCCAAGGGGATTGCGCTGGAGCTGTGGTTGGGTGGGTTTGCGGTGATCTGTCCGCACGCCAACACGGACCTGCCGATTGAGTTGGCGGCAAAGGAAATGGACGAGGCCAAGTGGATCGAGGGCGACCTGGAGTTGCTGCGCAAGTGCGACGCGGTGGTGGTGTGCCCGGGCTGGGAGACGAGCACGGGGACGCAGATCGAGATCGGGTTTGCGAAGGGCGCCGGGATCCCGGTGTATTATTATCCGTTCACGCCGGAGAGGAAGAAGAAGTAAAATTCAGGAGCCCGTGTTCGTACAGATAAGTATCCGGCTTAAGTGACGGGAACGAGAGTTGCGATAGCGTACGCTCTCACACGGGCCGACCCACCGAGAGATCGGTGGGTCTGATTTTTATAGCTTCATGCGGCTATTATCGGGGAATATAGCCACAATTTATTTTTATATGTTGTCAGATGGAAGAAAAACTTTTGCTTTCACAGGTCATAATATACCGGGGGGTGCGTCAAAATCGCTCTACGGGCTTCCTGTTGGCTCGGAAAGGCATTCCAGGGAATAGTTTAGAATTCGATTGTATTTTATTTGCGCTTTGTATTTTATAACGTATGTTTGCCTATGGATGGGGTCTCCGTGGAGGCACCACCACATAGGCAAACTTCCATCATCTGATGGAAGTTTCTTTTTTTTTAACTGGTCCATCGTTGGGTTGTAAAAATGCACCATTCCATACATCACCTTCCCATCCATCTCGCAGGTCACCTTGCGGATCAATGAATTCACGATTCCGCGGCGTTTTTCCAGGTCCTCGGTCTTCCAGCGCTCATGGAATGTGTTCACCAGCAGCTCCGCTTCCTCCATCGTGCGCACGCTGTTGGCCAGTTCATCCTGGTCATCCTTGTTTTGCGCCAGGCGCAGTTGCAGGTCAGTTTCCAGCGCCTCCAGCTCTTTCAGCGCGCTGATCAGCGACCTGGGCGAGTTCTCATCCTCAGAAATGCGCTCCACCAGCGTTTTGATCCGCTTGCGGGTATCGTTCAACTTGGTCGATAAAGCCACCCTGTCTTCCTTCAGCTGTTCTTTGCGTAAGTCTTCACCCGTTGAGAGCTGGCGCGCGCGCTCCAAAATACCGGCCGGATCAAGCACATATTCCAGCAGCTTGTCAACCACCATCTTTTCCAGCGCTTCCGCAGGGATCCTTTTGGCGTCGCAATTCATGCGCGCCGAGGCGTTGGTGCAGTGATAATATTCCATTTTGACCTTGCCATGGAACGTCACCGTTTTCCCGCTCAGCAGCGCGCCGCATTTCAGGCAGTAGGCCACCCCGCTCAGCAGGTAGCGGCTGTTCACCCGCCGGGGATGATGCCTGCTGCGCAGCGGGTCATTTTCAATGGCATTCTCCCGGTTCAATTTCTGCACCAGGTCCCAGGTATTCAGGTCAACCATGGCTTCCACGTACCCGGGCAGTACAATTTCGCCATAATGCAGCTCTCCCAGGTAAATCCGGTTCCTGTAGAACGCATTGTACGAGCTTCTGTTGGAGAAAAGGTGCGTTTCTTCGTGAATTTTGCGGATTGCTGCGCCAGAAGCCCGCATGCGCCAGGCTTTTTTGCAGATTTCCAAAGTTTCCGGGTCAGGCACCCACCTGCTGGCCGTGTGCGCTGTTCCATCCCGGCGGGTCCCGATCACCACCGGCTCGCGCTTGAATCCCCTGGGCGGAGTGCCGGGCAGCGCGCCATAATTTTCAAGCAGGTGCTTCAATCCGCGCTTCACATCGCTGGAGAGATCCTCGAGGAACCTGGCATTCATCCAATCGATCAGGTTCTCGAACAAGCGCCCGTCGTTCCCGTCCGGGATGTTATCGTTGATCGAGTGGATGCTCACGCCGCGCCTGCGCAGGTCCGCCTTGTAAAATGCAGCGTCATCCAGGTCACGCGAAAAGCGCGAATACTTCCACAGGATCACGGCCGATTCGGCGCGCTCTGTAGAGTGGAAGTGGCTGATCATCTTTTGGAATTGTTCACGCCCCACAACCGTGGATCCGGGCGTGGCGCGATCGGCAAAAACATGCGCAAGCACCAATCCATATTCCGTGCAGTACCTGGTGAGCACCTCGAGCTGTTGATCCACCGACAGATCCTGTTCGCTACCGCCAGAATCGCGCAGGTAGGCCACCACGGCGCTGCCGGGAGGAAAAGGAGGAGGAACGGTCATTTCAGCAGGAACCCGATCATCATGAGCACGAAAAACACCAGGATCAGGATATTCCCCTCGGTGCTCGGCTCCGGGTAATCATCCGGAGGCGTCCACCAGGATTGCGAGTGGTAATCCCAGATCGGCTTGTTGGTCAAATCAAAACCGCAATTGGTTGCCAGCGGCGTCACGAAATGATCCGCTGAGGATCACGAAAATATCCACCAGCCAGCCGATGCCGAACAAACCGACGGTGAAGAAATACAACAATCCTTTTCCGATGCGGTCGACGTAGAAATAATGACCGCCGAAGTAGCCCAGGAAAATGCACCACAACAGCGCGGCCGTCTTACTCTTTTGACCGGCGGAGCGTTTTGACCTCTTCCCTATTTGAGTCACCTGGGATAATCCGGTGCCAGGAATGGATGTGGTCATGCGTGACCCCGATGGTCCGCTGGAAATGTGCATCCCTTTCACACCCACGCTGGTGCCGATGCCTTTCTTCGAAATATTGAGCCGGACACCCGGGGCGATCTTCAACGACCTGCGCAATCGAAATCCCATTGTTACCCTCCCATTTGCAACTTGACAATTAGTTATTTTGTTCTATAATTATTTTACTATAACGATTGGAGATTTGATGGGGACTCAAAATAGAACTTATTGCAACGGATCATCTTTGATCGATGTCAGAATATATCCATATTTTTTCATGATCTCATCCACCACCTTGCCCGCCTCTGGGGAATCTTCGACAATGTGCTTTGCCGCCAGGCTGTCCCTGATCTCCAAGGCGATGGACCGCAAAGGTTCAGGCATGAGCAGCAGCGAATCATTGGGGACTTCCAAACCTAAGACCTCATAGACCTTCAATCCATATTTACTTACCCAGGCATTGATCACTTTTTGATCCCTGGGTACTGCCCCATTCCTGGTCAACTGCCGGGACATCAAGGATTGAGATAGTCCGATATATCCTGCAAATTCGCTAATAGTTCCCCGAGAATCACCTCGCCATTCAACAAAGGCTCGGTTCGCGAATTCAAACCATCGCTTTTTTATGTCCTGTTCAGAATCCATGCATCCATTATAGCAATCTCCTGATTTTGTATAGCAAACCGCTTGACATTTGAGAAGCACATTTGTATAATATGAACAGTTCATATCTTTACAACAGTTCCTATTTTTCAAATAGTTCAAGGAGGTTGGATGGCAAAAGATGTACAGGTTTCCTTCAGATTCTCACAGGAAACCGCCCAGTTGCTCAAAGAAATCTCAGAAAAAGCCAAACGCTCCCAGGTGAACATGCTTGAGGTGCTGATCGCCCGTGAAAGCTATCAGCAAAAGCTCAACCAGGCCATCCTGGAGGGCCAATTCAGCAATACCACAGGAGGGCAGCATGAATAATCCAGTTTGGTATGCAGTGATCAGCGTCCTGGTCATTATTTTTGGGGTTTGGGGAGACCTTGACCTCAACCACAAGAAGTAACTCCTAATCTGGCACCAAGTGCCATCCAGTTTCAAAGATGAGAGGAAAAGAGAGGTAGACATGTTCATCAAATCCATATCCACAGTAGCACAATCTCAACCCAGTGAATCATATTTTGAAACTTTCCAGATCTGGCTCACGATCACCGGGAATCGTGGTCACGGCCGTTCAGCGCGCAGCGTTTCCGCTTATTTGCAGGATCTGCGCGTTTTTTGCACCTGGTTCCAGCGCCACACCGGGCAGGATTTTGCGCCAGAGTTGATCACTTCCACTGATCTGCGCTCATATTTTCAGTTCTCGAGAGATACGGAGCATGTAAAACCCGCCACCTGGAACCGCAGGCGCATTTCTTTGGCTCTGTTTTGCGAATGGGCCAAAGAGACCAGTCAAATGCTCTATAACCCCTTCCAGGGCGTGCCCGTAATGGAGGAAATCCAGCAATCTCCCAAATGGCTCGACAAATCTGATTATGCGCGTTTCATGCGCCGCGTTGAGCAGTCCGCCAACACTGCACACTCCGATCATGCCCAAAAAACAGCGGTTCGTGACCAGGCAATGATCGCTTTGATGGTTTATGCCGGTTTGCGCGAAAGTGAAGTTGCGGACCTCACTTCTTCTGCCCTGCTGCTGAGTGATCGTAAAGGCATGGTCGAAGTGCGTAATGGCAAAGGCGGAAAAACCCGCCGCGTTCCCCTGGGACGCGAAGCACGCCGGGCGGTGGGTGCCTGGCTCGAGCTGGCAGCCTTCATGGAAGATACGCTGGTCTTTGGCGGCATCTCAACCCGTCAGATCCAGCGCGTGGTCAAATCCATCGGGCGCGAAGCCGGATTATCGGTCACTCCACATCAACTAAGGCATACCATGCTCAAACGCTTCATCGATGCGGGGGGACAGCTGACAGAAGCCGCCAAGATCGCCGGGCATGCCAGGCTGGAAACCACCAAACGTTACGTGCAGCCGGGCTGGGAAGATCTCGAGTTGGCTGTCGAAAACCTATAAATCCAAGGAGTAAAAATTGGCAGAACACACTGATTCCAACCGGCTCAAGATCCGGATCGAATACAACGAAAAAGAATGTGAAAAGGTCTCAGGGGTGCTTGTAGAAGTTCTTGAGCACCTCAAGTTTGAGATTATCGAATGGTCCCGTCCATTCACCCTGCGCGAAAACCCCACTTCCGGAATCGCGCGGACATATATCACCGCTGTAAGAAAAGGAAATGAGGAGCAATGAGAGAGATTTGGATCGATCAATTAATCCAATTGGGCAAGCAAGAGGCAGAAGAAGAATTACGTGATCGCAAAGAGAAAGAAGAAATTGAATACCGTGATTGGAGAAATGATTGGGAAAACTGTCACCAGGAATTCATTTCATATCTGCCAGTTACCCTTAGGCCGTATATCGAGTTTCCAGATGATTTTATTGATCATCGACCTGCTCCGGAACATACATTCGAAATAAAGTGGCCACTGAAAATAGTCGGATTAGCGCCGATCCTGGTGCAAATTAAATTTCCCACAAACACCTCCCTTCAGGTGGGATATCACGTTCCCAGGATTGAATTTTTCGATGAAAACGATGAATTCGTCTTTTTTTATTCTTCTCGAGGATATGGGTACCAGGGATCTCTTTGTATGGAAACACTCTCCCTGGAGCGGGCGTTATTTGATGCCTCTGAAAAATATAAAAAGCTCACATCCTTGAACGAAGAACTGAATCTCAAAAAAGAGATAAAAGCCAATCCATTGGAACCTACCTATGAAAACCTGGATGGATCTGAGCCTTTACCTTATCTGGTTTTGATTGAAAACCTGCGCCGATTGATCCGTGAAGAAATCAAACAAACCAATTGATGAAGAATTCATAACCAAGTTTGTCATGGTTTTCGAGCCGATCTCAGATGATGAACTTGATTCCTGGAGGTATGGAATTCAGTTACTCTTTGAATTTTTGGAGGGATGTAATGGAACCAATTAAAGCGTTGGCTTTGATGATTGCCTCTGTAATAGCTTTTTTGATCGTGGTTGTGGAGCATTATCTCCCATGGCAGTTAATTCTCAGAAAAGAACTCCCTAAAATACCGGCCTACATATTAGGTGTGCTGGCTTTTGGGATCCCACTTAGTGTTCTTTTCACAGTCATCACAGACTGGACTAGCAGTGAGATTGTTTTGTCATTCTGGGTAGTGGTTATTTCAGCAGGAGCTGGAACTGTAGGATGCTACAACCTGGATTCCCTGATCCACAATCGTGCCAGGGCAGATGAATCTGAAGAACGCGAACAGAAGTTGCTGGACCTGAATAGGAATGCAAAATGACCAGGATGATGCAAACCTCAGAACAAAGGCGTGAAGGGATTGAGGACGCATTATCTGACCTGGGTATTGCCAGGGTGTTGATTGATGCCCAGGTCAATCTGAGAGTAGAGCAGGCTATCCGTAGGGACAAGCAACTATCTGGGTTATTATCGCCAGTCCTTGAAGAAATCCAAAGGATAGATCATGCGCTTGCCATGGGGTTGGTAGTCATTGGTGAGATATGGAAAGAAGGAAATGAGAATGGTTGGTCATAACCCACGCGCGCGCATACATACAGAAACAGTAGCAGAAAAATTCCCATTGTTCACCGAAAGAACGGCGGATGCGGGCGTGGGCGGAGGGTGCCCAGGAATCGGGCAGGGACATGGTCAGGGTATGTCGCATAACAACGCATTATGCGACATAAACCCGTGTGCTGGCGGGCAAAACGCAGCTGATCAACGTGTTTATCGCATGAAATCCATGTCGCATAACCCGCACAACAGATCGATGAGCACCCCCTCCCCCTATCCGCGGGCCAGGCAGGGCGTCAGACATACACACCCCACGCTGAATTTTGCGAGCAATTCGCCAAGATTCGGGAAGGGGGATTTGATTGCCTGATAACGCGGATTTCGTCGAGAAGGTAAAACAGCTCAACCGGCTGGAAGTGGTGGTGGAGCAGGACGGTTACCACCTGGGGGGAAGAGGACGGTACCGGCGCTGCAAAGAGCACGATTCGCTGATCGTGGATCTGAATAAGCAGACGTATCACTGGAATCAATCGGGCGAGTGGGGGGACGTGATCTCCTGGGTGATGGCGCGCAAGCGGACGGACTTCAAGGACGCGGTTGAGGATCTGTGCAGGCGCGCCGGGATGCCTGAACCAAGTTGGGGCGGGGACGGACAGGCGAGGATCGCGGCCAGGGTGAAAGAGGATGCGTTCAATGTGGCGGCAAAGGTTTTCCAGAAGTGGCTGAGGGATGACCCTGAAGCGCTGGAATTCGTGAAGGCGCGGGGATGGTCCGACACAACGATCGATGGCGCGATGCTGGGATATACCGGCGGAAACTCAGGCCGGAAAACGATGGGTGAACTTCTGAAGAAAGAGCTGACTGCTGCTGGTATTTCGACCAACTCTCCAGCGGCGGTGGCGCTGATCGGTTACGGCGGGGATATCAAGCGATTCTCGCTGGATAACAACATCCAAGTGAGACAGGATTGGATCGACCAGGGTTATATCCCCGGGTTCGTGGGCCGGGACATGATTGTCTATCCGCATTTAATTGGCGGACGGGTACGCTACTTCAGCGGACGTGGTGTGCACGAGAAATTCCACTATAACCTGCCGGGCGAGCTTGTGGGGCCCAGGCAGCCCTATTTCAACGCGGAATGGTCTGCGATCGAGACCAGCGTGGTGATCGTGGAAGGGCAAGCGGACGCGATCACACTGGGCCAGTGGGGAATTCCTGCTGCTGCTTTGGCGGGTACGAACGTGGATGAGGAACTGCTGAAGCGGTTTGAGGCTCACAAAACCTTTTATGTGGGCCTCGATTCTGACAAGGCTGGCAAGATCAACGAGTGGAAGATCGCCAAGGCGCTGGGACCCATGGCCAGACTGGTGGAGTGGAAGGGAATCATGACCTTCACCCAGTTCGAGAACGCCGAGGGGGAGAGCAAGGAAATCAAGGATGCCAATGACTTGCTACGCGCATTAAGTAAGAGCGAGCAAAGCCATGAGAACCAGATGCTGGGAATCCAGGAAGCGCTGACAAAATCACCGACGCTGGCTGAGGCGATGGCGCATTGGGCGGGGCTGCAGAGCGGAGCTGACCGGGACGACGCGCTGCGCAAGGCGATGGACGTGATCGTGAAGATGGACGAGCTCTCGCTGGCGCAGTATTCGGCGGCGTTGGCAAAGACGATGAGGATCTCGAGCCGGGACTTCAACCGGATGGTGAAGACCACGCTGGATGTGGCCAAGAAGAAGGATGAAAAGGGAGAGAGTTTCAATTTCACCCTGGGAGGGGTGTACTCGGGCTGGATGGTGGAATACCTGTATGACCTGGATGAGCATAAGAGCTCGCTGGCGTGGAAGGATCCGGAAGGGAAGATCGGCAGCGGGACGGAGGTTGTGATCGAAGGGCAGAAGTACGTGGCCATGCCTCCGACAGATACGTTCAAGAACCAGGGAATTTTATTCCCGTCGAACCTGGGCACGCTGAAAACCACCGGGGAACTGGTGGGATATATCGAGGCTTACATCAACAGCGTGTACCTGCTGAATGACCGCCTGAGCGGGAAGATCATGGCCTACTACGTGGTGCTGACCTGGTTATACGACTGCTTCAATACGATCCCTTACCTGCGGGCAATGGGAGAGGCAGGCGCTGGCAAGAGCGAGCTGATGCGGCGGGTGGGGATGGTGTGCTACCGGTTAATGATCGCAAATGGAGCTGGCACGGCGGCAAGCCTGTTCAGATCTGTGGAGCGATACCGGGGGACGGTGTTCATCGATGAGGCTGACCTGGAGCGGAGCGATGCTTCAGCGGACGTGGTGAAGTTCTTGAACCTGGGGGCCATGCGCAATAACCCGATCTGGAGGTTGGAAGAGGTGATCGGGGAAGGCGGCAAGAAGGAATACCAGGAACGGATGTATACGACGTTCTGCCCGAAGCTGATCGCGATGCGCAAGGATTTCAGGGATGACGCGGTGGGGAGCCGGTCGCTGACGTTCAAGATCCAGCCCAGGGAAACGATGGAGCTGCTGGCGGCGAAGGTGCCGCTGGAGATCAACAATGATATGCGGGCGAGGGCGCAGGCGCTGCGCAACCTGCTGCTGAGATGGCGGCTGGAACACTGGCAGCCTGAGATCCCGGTTGATCCGGCGTTCTATGACCTGGACATTTCGAGCCGGTTGAACCAGGTGACGGGTCCATTGATGGCGGTGGCGCGGGATGATCCGACGCTGCAGGCCGAGATGAGGCGGTTCCTGCGCGAGTATTACGCGGAGCTGACGGTGACCAAGAGCATGACGATCCCGGCGCGGGTAATCGAGGCGTTGTGGAAGGTCTACAAGTACCCGGATCTGCGCAAGGAGATGATCGTAACGGACGCGGATGGAGAACGGATGCTGGTGGGGCAGGTGACGCGGATCGCGAACGAGATCATCGATGAGATGAATTCCGGAGGGGATGAAAAGGAGGATGAGCAACAGACACACAAGAACAAGAAGGATGAGTTGAGCCCGCAACGGATCGGAAGGCTGATAAGGGAAGAGCTGCAACTGCGGGTGAGCGGACGGACGAACAAGGGGTTCTATGTGTACTGGGACCAGGTGAGGATGGAGGCGGTGGCCAAGCGGTACGGGATCAATGTGGAAGAGATCGGACCGAAACCTGGGATGAAACAGGAGACGCTGGCGTGAGGAAGAACGAGAAGTTCAACCTTGAAAACGGTCGGTCGTCCTGGATGCGCAAGAGCGGCGCAGAGAAGATCGGTCAGTCGCACATGGCGCAAAAATGGTCTGTCGTCCTGGATGCGCAAGAGCGGCGCACCCAGGACTCCCTCGCTTTTATCTACTTCACCAGGGAAAAGCACCCTGGTGAAGACGAAGGAAAGCTCAGTCGTGTACTTCGTGAACTTGGTGAACATACCCCGGAGGGATGCAATTGTATTTGCGTGTTTTTTGGGCAAAAGCGGGAAAAAATACATTTGCACGGCTCCGGTACAAGTACACGAAGTACACAAGTTCACTGGAGGAGTGCAAAGGACGGAAATGCACCTGCTTTTGACTGGATTTTTGGCGGTTTTGGGCTCATTTTTCGTCCTTTTTACCTCTTTTTCGTGACGAAATGAACTTCAGTGTACTTCTATTAGTTTTTCGGTTGCATTTGCTTTGGGGTAAGGAGGATTTAGTGAACTTCAGTGTACTTCAGTGTACTTCATGGTTTTGAAGTTCACTTAAATCATGAAGATCTGTCCGCAAATTACCGCGAATTGTTTGAATTTTAAGAGCAAAAAACCTGTCCACTAATTTCACGAATTGCACGAATTTTAGAAAGAGCATAAAGGCAAAGAAAAACAGAGCTTATTTTGAATGGGAGATGGGAATGGATATCACGGTGATTGAGCACATCAAATTTTTACCCAACCGAAAACTGAGGGGGTATTCGCTGGGGACGCATTACGGGGAGAAGGAGGCGAAAGAGGATTTCGTGGCGTTGTATGGGGTGGAACCGGCGGCAGGATGGCGGTGGGGAGAGTATGTGTACTTCGAGCTGCCAGTGCGGCCCTCACCCCTGACCCCTCTCCCATGACTGGGAGAGGGGAAGAAACAAAGGAAAGAGGAAAAATGAGTTTTGGAAGGCGGGTGATGTTCAAGGTGTTATGCCTGGCGGGCGTGGGTTTGATCCTGGGTTTGATGGTGTTGTTGAGCATGGCGATGGGAGGTTAATCAAAAATGAAGCCGAAATACATGTATAAGGCTGCCGGGTTGTGGTACCAGGAGCGGGACCAGGAAATGATCCGGCGGTATAAGGCGGGTGAGAGCTTGGATGCGATCGCCGAAAGTTTCAGGCTCTCGAGCTGCACAGTGCAATCCATTTTCAAGGCGTACGGCGTAATTGGAGGAGCGGGATGGCTGCGTTCAGCGTGATGATGGAGAACCTGGCCGTGGAGGGGAAGACGCACAAAGTGAAGTGTCCGCGCTGCGGTAAGGTGGTGGAGATCGCATTGAATCACACGAGTTCGATGTGTGGTGACTGCCAGAAGGTGAACCGGCGCGAATGGGAAGAGCTGAGGAAGCCAAAGAGCGGGGACACGGGTGATCCGGCGTTGAACCTGGTGCTGGCGATGGTGCGGCAGGCGCGGATCGACAAGGTGCAGGGGAACAGGGATGCCTGGCAGTGGCTGGCCACGGATGCACCGCTGTGGCTGCGGGCATGCGGCATCGGCGTGACCCGGGCGATGAGGAATAGATTGATGGAGGGGAAATGATCGTCAAATACAAAATACAGAATGCGTTTGACCGGGAGCGGATCGTGGTGGCGTTCGCGAACGCGGGGTTCAAGGTGCATATCGAGCAGGTGAAGGGTTCGTTTTACGAGCTGAATTACTTCGTATGCGTGGAAGTGGACGCGAACCAGGTGTTTGAGGAGGAAGGATGAGTATCTTTCAAATTGCTTTAGTAATAGTGACCATAATCCTGTTAATCCTGGCAATCGCCTTGCTGGTGATTCTCATCGTTTTGATCATCGATATACGGGGACCGAGGGATGAAGATTATCTTGATCCATCAAACAATAAGGAGGAGAAATGAGCTGGACAGAAAAAGATGTTTCGAAACTTTTGCAAGAACGCGAGGCACTAAAAGCCGAACTCGCCCGCCGTGACGAGATTATCACACGGCTGAAAGAGGACGCGGAGAGGTTGGCATCAACTTATGTTGTTGAGGTATTTCCGCATGAGTGGGTATGTCGTGGAGGTTGTCATCATTGGGCACGATTTGGCGAACAGATTGACCATGCCCCCGACTGCCCCATTACCCTACACCGTGCGCTGATGAAGGAGGTGGAAAATGACTAAGAGTGTTGAGAAAGTGAAATGTTCAGAATGTGGGTTCTGCTTTTATGGGTACGTTCCAAAGGGCGGAGACGGAAGTATATTGTTCACGCGAACCCATAAGACGATGGACTACAGCGGGAACAGCTTTCATCGCGTAAAATGCCAGGGTAGTAACAAGCCAGGGGAGATCATACATGAGTGATCGCGAGAAAAAAACAAGAACCGGAAGAACGGACGAGATCACGATCCAGTTCATGGGACCGAAGCAGTTTAGGCAGGAATTGGTGGACGCGATTTATAAAATCCTGGTGGACGATGAGATTCAATTTATTTTCTCGAAGCCTGGATGCGGTTTTACGTTCAACAGCTCGTTGCCGCCGTCAGACGAGGTGATTTTATGAGCACGGTTGGCAGAATGCAGTGGGTGAGCAAAAACAAGGCATTGAAGCTGGTACAGGGAAAGCCGTGCGAGATTTGCGGCGCACCAGCGACCTGTGCCGTGAGAGACTGGGGTGTGAAACCAGTGTGCGATGATCACGCGGCACTGGCGCAGAACATGGGGTATCTGGTTGCGTTCCCTGATCCAATCATAATGTATAAGGAGAGGAGCATCAAATGAGTTTGATAGAAGATGATTGCGCGAGAAAACTGAAACCGTGTCCGTTTTGCGGAAATAACAAGGAAATAAAATATGTGAATGATTTTTATGGACTGTGGGTGTTTTGGTGCCCATCTTGCCACGCACAAACTGCGAGTGAAGATGATTGGAATACCCGCCCCATCGAGGACGAACTACAAGCCGAGATTGAGAAGCGTACCGCCGAATTGCATTATGCAAATACAGCATGTATGGAAATGAAACG
>DAONEZ010000003.1:8065-18502 GCA_035403345.1 Anaerolineaceae bacterium | reverse complement strand
ATCCTCGGTTTTTCCGCTTTCCAGCATGCCGAATTGCAGCGCTTTGCGGCGGGTGGAGGCGCGGATCTCGGCGTGGTCACTCATGGTCTCAGCGGCGATGTCACGCGCGCCGGCCAGCGCATCCTCCACAGTTAACACCTGCTCATTCAGGTAACCGGCAGCCGTTGTATTGGCATCCGCCGGGGTGCGTGCCTGGGTCAGGATCAGGTCAGCCAGCCCCTGCAGCCCCTTCTCACGTGCCACCGAGGCGCGCGTCTTGCGCTTGGGCTTGTAGGGCAGGTACAGATCCTCAACCGCGGTGAGGGTGTCGGCTGTGGTCAATTTCTCCAGCAGCTCTGGGGTCATCTTGCCCTGCTCTTCGATGGAAGCAATTACAGCAGCGCGGCGTTCTTCCAGGGCGCGTCCCTTATCCAGCAGGGACTGCACCTGGCGGAGTTGTTCCTCGTCCAGCGTCCCGGTGGCTTCCTTGCGGTAACGCGCGATGAATGGGATGGTAGCCCCCCCGTCCAGCAGTTCGATGGCAGCGCTCACCTGGGTGGGTCTCAGGTTGAGCTCAGCAGCAATGGTTTTTGAGAAATCAGGCATACGCTTTCCTTCACACAAAATGAAATGGACGACTATTCTATCATCACAACGCCATCAAAAAATCCCATCCGCGAATTACACCGATTCCACTAATGTGGAAAGGCATACTCAATCACAAATCTCTGTTCTCGGTTTTGCGCTCTCTGCTCTCGCCCTTCCTGATCACCAATTACTGAGTGCCTGGTGACTGTTTATCCCAGTCACTACACACTACTCACGATTCACGTTTCTCAGTTCTCCACTCTCGATTCTCCACTCACATTTGACTTATTTCCGTTTCCCTTGTATAGTTACCTCACCCTTGGGTGGACCTAACTTTAGATTGAACGTCCTTTTTCGGCGTTCATTTTTGTTGCATTGAGCCGATTTTCAATCGGCAGGTCTATTAACATTGGATTACTTTAACTGGAGCAGAACAACCTTGCATTACATGATCGGGATCGATGATACAGACAAAGAGGGGTCCGCAGACACTGGTGCTTTGGCACTCCAGCTTGGTCGACAGCTGGAGAAAAACCTGCGCGCGCACATGCTCAGCATAACAGCTCACCGGCTGTTTGATTCTCCCTCGCTGCACGCTACCCACCAAAATCGGTGCGTCTGCCTGTTCATGGAGGTCGATTCCACCCGACGACGCGAGGTTGAGTTGATCTGCCGCCAATTCCTGTTGCGCGAGAGTGCCCCCTCGGCCAACCCGGGGTTTGCGCTGGCACGCTGGAGCGAGGTGGACGCCTCCATCACGGATTGGGGCCGCCTGGCACAACATCAAAAACTCGACCGCCTGGACGCCCTTTCATTGGCGCGCAAGTACGGCATCTCAGCCGCCGGCCTGACAGGCAATGGCAGCGGGGTGATCGGCGCACTGGCAGCTATAGGGCTGTATTTTGACGGCAACGATGGTCATTACCTGTGGCTGCCGGGATTAAGCGAACTCAAAGGTATTCTGAAAGCGGTGGAAGTACAGCAGCGTTGTGACCTGAGCCGCATGGAAAACCACTTCGGCCGTACCCCCATGCCCAATGACCGCATCTTCTTCCCAGGCGAGGTACATCCCCTGGTGCGCGACAGTCGTTCGTTGCTGTTACTGCAGGCTGCACCGCGCGGGGAAGCCTACGAGTGGATCGCTTCGGATCCGGATTAGCTCGCATCGATTAATTTCGCTACAAAATCCCTGCAATCAATCAAGGCACAGGTACCGGATCATATCCCATTTGGGAAAGTAACCCGGCTGTGAATTGAGCACCTGACAAACTCGGATGTTCACCATCCTCACTGATATACCCTTTTTCAACCGGGTCTTCATCGTGAGCAGGACCGTTAAATGCATCCAGGCGGTGTAAGAACGGTATCCCATAGACCTCGGCTGCTTTCTGAGCAGCCAGTGATAACTCCTCCCAACACTCAATGCACTCTGCAAACACACCGTTCTGCTTCCATTGGCTTACGAGAGGGGTGTACAGATCTGTGGCTCGCAGAACGATGGGGTTTCCTTTCCGCAGTTTGAAAATTTCCTTCCAAATTTCCTCCAGATCGGAGGAATATTTTTCAAATGCCTCCGGGGAACAATTCCCGGGGGTCATCATCAGGAAACAGCCATCCAGGTTAACCGGGTTTTGCGGATCGATCGATTCCTCCAGGTTGAGGTTCATCACGAGAATCTCAGCTGTTTTGATCGCATCAGGCAAGCCTTCATTGCGGCTATTGGTTGATTTTCCGGTTCTTAGCACCGAGAGCACCTCTCCTGCGCTGGCAGCATTGTTTGCAAAGTCATGCACCGTCACAGTTACGCCGGTATCACGCTCGATCTGATCCGCGAAAGCCTCACCGAGTTCCCACATGGAAGAATCACCGATGATCACCAGGTCCCACTCCGCACCCGGCCCAACCGGAAGTGACTTGCTGCCGGAGCAACCCGCCAGGATGAAACAGATGGACAGCACCCCGAGAACTAACGAGAACCATCTTTGCTTGCCAAACATGGCCAACTCCTTTCTCAGATCGCCTAGCCACTTATCCTCAAAAATATAATTGAGGTCAAACAAAGGAACTCATAGCGGAAAAGCCTTCCGCTCAAATGAACAAAGCCTGGGCAGCGTTAACTGCCCAAACTTATCGGTCGTAAGAATGTGGAATTAATCTTGTCGGAATGTGCAATGAGGAGAGTGCGGGAACCGGCCGAGTGGACTCAGTGGATTAATCCTGTATAGACAACTTCAATTATACACAAATTCGCAGGGTTTCACTCTTTTTTTGCCCGCAGCGAGAACATCAAAGGGATAGGTGCCGGCTCCTGGGCGAACTTCCAGATACCGGGCTTTTCAGTCACCAGGAAGGGAAACTGTTCAAACACGCTGAACGCGTGTTCATGCAGGAACTCCACCCGCAGCCCGGAATCGATCAAAGCAGTCACGATCTCGCCAATGGGATGGATCCACTCAAAATCTTTTCGCCTGGTGATCTTCACATGATCACCGGTGTAGGTTTCATCGAACTCGTAGGAGATCGCATCATGCACGAAATACGGGTCGTTCAGTCGTAAATCCTGCGCCTCTGTATCGAACATGGCCGCGAAAGGATGGAACTCAGCGATGTAAAAAATGCCACCCGGCTTGACGTAGGAAGCCGCAATGCGCGCCCACTCGCGGATATCTGGCAGCCAGCATAGCACGCCATACGACGTATACACTACATCAAACTGCCCCTCCAGGTGCTGCGGTAGGTCATACAGGTTGCAGTGGATGAAGCGCGCCTCGATGCCGGTTTCTTCTGCCAATTCTCTTGCTTTTGCAATGGCGTTCCTGGAGTAGTCCATGCCGGTGACCTTTGCCCCCAACCGTGCCCACGCGAGCGTGTCCATGCCAAAGTGGCATTGCAGGTGCAGCAGCGACTTGCCGCTCACATCCCCCACCTCACCCAGCTCCAATTCGTTTAGCGGTCTTTTCTCCGCTTTAAAGCCCTCCACGTCATAGAAACGCGAGGCGGCGTGGATATCCACCACTTCCTCCCAGTACTCGAGGTTGGTGTTCATCTTTTCCTGATCGTCAGGTTTAGCCATGAAAAATCCCTCCGGAGTCAATTCTGGAGGGATTTTACCATCCCGGGTTCTATTCCGGGTGGAGAGTTTCGGGTTAACGGGAAGCGTGGTGTGTATCGACCTGGACTTCCCGGTATTTTAAGAGGGTCCCCGTTATTCTTTTTTAATTGTGATCTTTTTCGCCTGCTTCACGGCTTCGGCCGCCTTGGGCAGGGTGATGGTGAGCACGCCGTTCTTGAAGCTGGCATTAGCCTTGTCCTCGTCCACTTCAACGTTCAGCGGGATCACGCGCTGGAACGAGCCGTAGGTGCGCTCGACGCGGTGGAAGGTCTTGCCCTTTTCTTCCACATCGCTTTTCTTTTCGCCGCTCAATATCAAGGCATTGTCCTCGAGGGACAGGTTGATGTCCTTCTCGTCCATGCCGGGCAGCTCCGCCACTACCTTCACTTCAGTGTCGGTCTCGCTGATATCCACCCGCGGACTGAATTCAGCCGCAAGTCGCGTGCCTGGAATAGGCAGCAGGGTGAATGGATCGGTGAAGAACTGGTCGAACATGCGATTCATTTCGTTCTGGATCGCCATCATCGGTTCTTCGTTTGCGCGCCGGAGGGTCAATCGGTCACCGCGGCGCCGGATGGGAAAATTGTTGATTGTCATTTTGGCCTCCTTTGGTTTCCTTTTTTATGATCCTATCTTAACTTCGCAAAGTTAAAAATCCATCAGAGGTATGTCAGAGTTTTATAAAAAACCTGCTCCACCCCATCATTACCTTGGATGCAGGAAAAGCAGAACACGAAATCCACTAAAGCAAATCAAAATAAACAAAAATCAACCAATAGCTTTATTTTGTTGCAGAAAGCGCTTTCTTTATATCGAGTCTATGAGACAAAATCAGGGTGCCAGGATCCCTCCAAAATCAAGAGTCAGATCCAATTTCAAAAACATTTTTACCTCTTCGACTGCGAAAAATGCATAAACCAGGTTAGAAATGTACAAACCTGGTTTCCGATCACGCCTTATCACTGATTACTGGTTACTGGTTACTGGTTACTGATCACTCATTACCTGATCACTACTCGCTAATCACCATCTCTTCCCCCATAAAAAGTGATCTTCCACTGGTTGAGGGGGGCAACCAGCAGAAGATCTTAATTATTATACCAATTAATTTAAAATTTTCACTAGTCAATTTGGATAAACTAGTCCGATTTAAGGATCACCCTGCAATCCAGCGCCAACCCACCCTGACCTTCGCCATATACCAGCAGCGGGTTCACCTCCGCTTCGGCGATCTGCGGAAAATCGAGCGCTAACTGACCCAGGCGCAGCAGCACGTCCACCACTGCCTCCAGGGCAGCCGGAGCGCTGCCGCGGAAGCCGGTCAGCAGCCGGCCGGCACGCGTCTCATGGATCATCTGCAGCGCTTCTGCCCGGTTCACCGGAGCCACGCGGAAGCTCACGTCCTTGAACAGTTCCACGGTCACCCCGCCCAGCCCGAACATTAACAGCGGACCAAAGCCGGCGTCTCGCTTCATACCGATGATAACTTCCTGCCCGCCGCGCGGTGCCATCTTTTCGATCATCACACCTTCCAGCGTGGCGTCCGGTCTCGCAGCCCGCATATCCGCCATCAACCGGTTAAATTCAGCCCGTACCGCAGCCCCGTCGCCCAAGTTCAGGCGGATACCGCCTGCGTCGGACTTATGCAGGATCTGCGGCGAGACGATCTTCATCACCACCGGGTAACCCACCGCGTCCGCCAGCCGCACGGCCGCCTCCGCATCAACCGCAAACCCGCCCGGCACCACCGGGATGCCGTAAGCCGCGAGCAGCGGGCGCGTTTCCGCCTCCCCGAGGCTGTCCATGCCCGCCGCCTGGGCAAGCAGCTGTTCGGCTGCCGCCCGGTCAATTCCGGTAAACTCCGCCGAAGCAGTGTCTTCCGCTGCGCGCCACTCTGCGTAGCGCAGCATGGCGCTCAACACGCGCGGAGCCGTCTCGGGGTACACATACATCGGCAGGCGATTGCCCTGCAGCAGCACGCGCGCCTCGCCCACCGAGGCATCCCCCATGATGCAGGTCAGCACCGGCTTGTCACTGCCGCGGGATGCGTCCAGGATGGCCTGCGCGATCAGTTCGGGTTTGGTCAGTTCGTGCGGCACCAGGATCGGCAGCACGATATCCACATTTTTATCCTTTAGTAAGGCGCTCACCACCAGTCCGTATTCCTGGGGGCTGGCACCGCCCAGCATGTCCACCGGGTTGCCCACCTGCGCGCTGGGATTGAGCGCTTTGCTCAGTTCAGCCTGGGTGCCCTCCTCCAGGTCTTCCAGCAGCAGCCCGCTGGCGGAAAGCGCATCCGAGGTCAGCGCTGCCGGTCCGCCGGCGTTGGTGAGGATCACTGCGCGCCGCCCCTGCGGCATGGGCAGGAAGTCAAAGCCCACCGCGGTGTCGAACAACTGGTCCCAGTCCTCCACCTCGATCACGCCGGCCTGTTTGAAGGCTGCCTGGTAGGCAGTGTAAGAACCCGCTAGTGAGCCGGTATGTGAAGAAACCGCGCGCGCCCCCGCTCCCGTGCGCCCGGCTTTAATGATCACGATGGGCTTCCTGCGCGAGACCTTGCGCGCCACTTCCAAAAAGCGCCGTCCATCGCGGATCTGCTCCACGTAGGCTGCGATGACGCGCGTGTGGGGGTCTTCGCCCAGGTACTCGATGATGTCCGTCTCGGTCACGTCGGCTTCGTTGCCCAGGCTAAGGAAGTGTGAGAAGCCCACCTTCTTGCCCAGCACGAAGTCGATCACCCCGCCGCACACCGCCCCGGATTGGGAGAGGAAGCCGATCCCGCCGGCGTCCGGCATGCCGTGGATGAAGGTGGTATTCAGTCCGCTGTGCAGGCTCATCATCCCCACGCAGTTTGGGCCGATCAGGCGCATGCTGTAACTGTGCGCGATGGCCAGGCACTGCTTTTCCAATTCAGCCCCGGCAGCACCCACTTCCTTGAAGCCGCCGGAGATGATGATGGCGGCCTTGAGCCCGCGTTTGCCGCAGGCTTCCAGCGTGGCTGGCAGGCCAGTCGCCGGCAGCACAATCACCGCCAGCTCCACCGGGTCCGGCACAGCAGAGATGTCAGGGTAACATTTTCTGCCAAGCAGTTCATCCGCGCCCGGGTTCACCGGGTACACACCGCCGGTGTAGGTGGAGTTGACCAGGTTGTAGAGGATGCCATGGCTCAGCTTTTGCGGGTTGGCCGACGCGCCGATGACGGCCACGCCAGCAGGGGAAAAGAAGGGGGAAAGGGAGGAGGGCATGGTTGGTCCTTGCGAGAAAATGTTGTTGAAGCAAAAATTGTAATTAGTAATCAGTCATTAGGATAATCCGGAGCGACAACTCATTGATTGATTACCGGCTCAAAAATCATTATATCAACAACTGGTATCAATAAAAATGGGTGTGACTTCTACCTGAGCCACTGGTCAACTCGGTGGCAATTACTGTAAGCTGGATTCTTCTCCATGACCACTGATTACATTTACTGATCTCTGCTCTTCCTACTCCCACCCCCTGATATACCAATCGATATACTCTTCGAGGTGCGCTAGCCAGTATTTTTTGTCATGGTTGCCCGGGTTCTGGTGATACTCATAGGGGATGCCGTTGGTACGCAGGATGCGCACGAAGTAATCCGTATCCTCCTTCAAGCCGTCCTCCACCCCCTGGTCAATGTAAATGCGCGGGAATTCCAGCGCGGTGTGGGTTTCCAGGTTCTTTTGCGCCTGCCACCAGTCACCTTCCATCAAGCCCATGGAATGCGCCCCAACCGAGCCGAACAGGTTGAAGTTGCGCATCGCCAGGCGGATGGCCCATCCGCCCCCGCGTGAAATGCCGCCGATAGCCCGGCAGGCGCGGATGGGGCAGGTCTGGTAATTGGTGTCGATCCAGGGGATCAGTTCCTGCACCACCGAATGGGGGAATTTGGTCTCGCTGATCGGGTCAAAATTATGCACCTCGCGCGGGCTGACCATGATGAACGGCGGCGCACCCGCGCGGATCTTCTCGTCCGCCAACTCCGCCACACCCAGCGAGAACCAGTAGGTGTCGTCCTGGTTCTGCCCGTGCATCAGGTACAGCACTGGGTAGTCCGTGTTGGCGGATGGGTCGTAACACGGCGGGGTGTAGATGCTCACGTCGTACACCTCCCCCATTAGCTCGCTCTGGAAGAGCGTGCGTGTTACCTGCCCATGCTCTTCTTTGCAACCTTGCGGGGTGGGCTGAGGTGAAGGCGTCTGGGTAGCCCCGGTTATCCCTGTGGACGTGACACTCGGCCCAACCAGCGTGTGCGTCGCCTCCAATCTCATCGTCGCAGATGGAAGCACACTGCCGGTGGGAGTTGCGTTGAACACAGCGGAGCAACCCGTCAGCAGAATTATGAGGAGGAGTATGACAACTTTATCTATACGCAATTCTTTTCTCGCGAATCAAATTTACAGATGCTCTTTGTTAAAAACGATAAAATCCCATTTTTCCTTCTAATTTTATACAAATTACCCGTTTTTTGGTACTGACAGTGACCCAATCTGCAACCAAATCGACCCAAAAGTGTTATTCAATTGGTTATGATAGAATCGCACTATCACAAAACCGCTTTTATCTTTGTTCCAGGGACAGGTAATCATGGATCAACCTATTGTGGATGACAAGATTGCTCGACGAGCCAGGCATTCCTGGTATTTTTACGATTTTGGCAACTCCGCCTATGCTGCCGTCATATTGCTGGCCGTCTTTTCGGTCTATTTCTCCAGTGTCGTGGCCGACCACGTGCGAGGACCCTCCCTGTGGAACCTGGCAGTGGGTATCGCCGCGATCCTGGTAGCCGTCATGTCTCCGATTCTGGGCACCATCGCGGACTTCTCCAAGGCCAAAAAGAAATTCCTGTTCGTTTTCACCTGCATGGCGGTGATCTTCACTGCCCTGCTCTTCTTCGTGAAAAAAGGCGACGTGGCCATGGGCATGACCTTCTTCATCCTGGCCGAGATCGGTTACCGCGCCTCCCAGGTGTTCTACGATGCCCTGCTGGTGGACGTTTCCACCCCCCAGTCCATCGGCAGCATCTCCGGCAAGGGTTGGGCGCTGGGTATGCTGGGCGGCATCGCCTGTCTCATTCTCGTGCTGGTGCCTATCACCCTGGTGAACAAAGGGGTCATCCCGGTGCCCTTTGGTGATGGCACGTTCATGCCTCGCCTCTCCTTCATAATTACGGCCATATTCTTCGCGGTTGCTTCCCTGCCAACTTTCCTGCATGTGAAGCAGATCAACGAACCCGAAAAACTGCCCGCCGGCGAGACCACCATTGGATACGCCTTCAAGAAACTGGCTTCCACCTTCCGCGACATCAAGCATTACCGCGAGTTCATCAAGTACGCCATCGCTTTCCTCATATATAACGATGGCATCATGATGTTGATGGACAACGCCGCCATCATCGCCGCCATCCTGTTCGGCTTCAAGACCGAGGAGTTGATCATTCTCATCATCATCCTGCAGATCGCCGGCGCCGGCGGGGCCTTCCTGTTCGGCTGGATCTCCAACAAGCACAGCAGCAAGCAAGCCATCACCTATGCCCTGATCATGCTCGTCGCGGTGGTGGTATCGCTCATCTTCGTTAAAGAAAAATCGTTCTTCTATGTGATCGGCGCCCTGGCCGGCTTCTCGCTCTCCGGTGTCCAGGCCGTCAGCCGCACCATGGTCAGCCAGCTTTCACCGCAAAGCAAGACCACCGAGTTTTACGGTTTCCTCTCCGTGGCCGGTCGCACCTCCACCTTCATCGGTCCGTGGGTGTTCGGCTCAGTCTACCTGGGCATGACCCGCCTCTACCAGGCCCGCGGACTCACCGACGCCGCCGCCAAAAGCAATGGCATCCTGTTTGGCGTTGGCGCAATCATCCTCTTCCTCATCATCGGCGGATGCTTCCTGTTCTTCGTGCGCCGCGTGACCCACAAGGATCCGTTGAAATTCGATTAATTGATCTACGTAGTCAAGATGACCGCCGCTCTTTCGGCGGTCATTTTTTATTGCCTCAGGTATAATAGCGTTCATGACACACGAAATCAAATACCCCCGCAAGCAATTCATCCGAAAGATGCTCAAAGGCGGTATCGCCTTTGCCTTTAAATTTCTGACCGATGTCAAAGTGGAAGGGCGCGAGAACCTGCCCGCCAGCGGACCGCTACTGGTGGTAGCGAACCACTTCAATTTCATGGATCCTCTGTTCCTCATCCATCTTTTGCCCTGGCCGATGGAATTCGTGGGCGGCGCGCAGATGCCCAATGCCCCCAAGGTGGTGCACTTCCTGCAGCGTTTGTTTGGGGTTATCCCCACCTACCGCGGTACCGGGTCGCGCGGCACGCTCAAGGTGGCGGAGTCCGTTCTGCGCCAGGATGGCGTTTTGGCCATCTTCCCCGAAGGCGGCAGTTGGGCCACGGTGCTGCGCCCGGCGCGCCCCGGCACGGCTTTCCTCGCCTGGCGCACCAACGCCCCGGTCATCCCCATCGGCATCCAGGGCAGCGATCACTTCTGGAAACAGGTTCGTAATCACAAGCGCGCCAAAGTGACGCTCAACATTGGCAAACCCTTTGGCCCCTTCAATGCCAGCAACGAGACTCGCCCCGGACGGGATGAGCTGGACCAGATCAGCGAGAGCGTGATGCGCCACATCGCCGAATTGTTGCCGCAGGAAAAACGCGGCTGCTACTCTGACGACCCCGCCATCCGCGAGGCCGCCCGCGGCACCGAGATCTACCCCTGGGCCAACGAGGCGGAAGGGT
>DAONEZ010000003.1:0-7965 GCA_035403345.1 Anaerolineaceae bacterium | reverse complement strand
CAGATGATTCTTTCCTCAAACGCGCTATTATGGTATTAACCTTTTCAAAGCCGAGGTGGATCATGAAAAGAACCTTCCTGCTTTTTATCCTGGTCTTTCTCCTGCTGGCCTGCAACCTGCCCTTGACCTCCGGCGGACAGGAAACTTCCGCCCCGGTTGTGGTGGTGGTTACCTCCGAACCTGGTGCCGCCGAGCAGGTACAACCTGCCGCAACAGAACCGCCCGCTCTACCGCCCCCCGCTGAAGTCACAGCCACTCCCCAGGGCTACACCACCACCCTGAACGGCATTACCATGACCATCCCAAATTGCCTGGCTGTGGTTCCGTCCGTGGACGTGATCGCCGCGCAGCTGCCCGAGGGTCCCGGCGAGTTCTGGCCGCAGCACCGCGCCATCACCTTCAGCGGTTATCCCGATGACGGCAAGATCTTCCAGGCTGTCATCCGCATCCTGCCGCTGGACACCTACCCCGTGGTCGATACCCTGCCCGCCAGCCGCGTGACGGAGCTCAAGAACTTGCTGGCAGCCAAACCCTATACCTCCCAGGAATCCCTGCCGCTGCTGCCCGTGTTCAATGCTGCCCAGGCTTTCCGGCTCAAGATCGATTACCTCGATTTCCAGAATGGCAGCGGGGTGCGCTTCCTCACCGAGTACGCTCAGTACTACGTGCCCATGAACAACCACGACATGTTCTATACCTTCCAGGGTCTAACCTCGGACGGAAAGTACTGGATCTCCGCCATCCTGCCCGTCAGCCACACCGTTCTGCTGGAATCTGCTGATGCCGCCACCGTCCCCCCCGGCGGCCTGCCCATCCCCGACTGGAACTCCCCTACCTTTGACACCGATTTCGCCGCATACTACGACGGCATGAGTGCCATCCTGAACGGCCAACTGGACGACAGCTTCTCCCCCTCCATCTCCTGCCTGGATCAGTTCATTCGGTCGTTGAAGATCGAGTAACGAAGAACAGAGAACAGAGAGCAGAGAACAGAAAATTGTCTGGGAATCAGGCATTAGTAATCAGGCACTCTCAACTTTTCACTATTTAATCGCTTTTTCCTGGTTACTAATTACTGGTTACTTATCACTACTCACTATTCGCTACTCACTTATCACCAATTACGAATCAGTAAAATTCGCGCAAATTCGCGGATAGATTTTACAGGTACAATAGGCATCATGAAGACTGCTCTGTACCGTACCACTGTCCTGCTCGTCACCCTGCTGCTCCTGCTCGCCCCGTTGCGCCCCGTGCACGCCCAGGACAGCGGCGCTTTCTACGTTGTGTCTGAAGGCGACACGCTCTTCTCCATCGCGCGCGCCTTTCACACCAACACCCGCGAAATCCTCACGCTGAACCCCATGGATGACCCCGACAACCTGGCTCCCGGCAAGCGCCTGTTCATCCCCGGTTTCCAGGATCTAACCGGCGCCATCCTCAGCCTGCCCCTGCCCGCCGGCGAAACCGCGCACACTTTGCAGCGCGCATACCGTCAATTGGGCAACCTCAGCCAGCGCCTCAATTTCCTCACCGCTCCGGACGAACTTTATGCCGGCAAGAATTTCTTTTACCTCTACCCTGGCGAGCTGGACCAGGTGCGCCTGTGCCTGACGTCCGGTCTCAACCCGGCCGAACTGGCGGTCACCACCCTCAGCAACCCCTGGCTGGCCGCGCAATACAACGGTCTGGCCGCCCCCTGGCAGTTGCTGGCCAATGACACGCTTTACCTGCCCGCCAGCGTGGACGTGCAGGCCGCCGCCCTGCCCACCCTCAGCGGCGTGAACGTGCGCGGATACACCCTGGCGCAGGGCAAGACCAGCGTGCTGCAGGCAGATAACGACCCCCGCGCTGTCATCTCCGGCGCGCTCATGGGTTACCCCCTGCACTTCTTCCCCGATATGCGCGGCGGACTCACTGCTCTGCAGGGCGTGCCGCGCATGTCCGAGACCGGGTTGACCCCGCTCACCATCACCGCCACCACTCCCGCGGGTCTCACCTATACGCATCAACAAAACCTGCTGGTCAAATTCGTCGAGTACGGCTACGACAAACCGCTGGACGTAGCCGACAACGTGGTGGATCCGGCTGTCACCGAACCCGAATTCGCCCAATTGATGGAGCTCACCGCCCCTGCCCCGCCGGAAAAGATGTGGTACGCCAATTTTGCTGCGCCCAGCCCCAACCCCGATAAGATCACCTCTTATTACGGGCGCCTGCGCTCCTACAATGGCAGCGATTACACCTACTTTCACAGCGGGTTGGATTATTCCGGCACCGATGCCACCCCCATTTATGCTGCAGCCCCTGGTGTAGTGGTCTTTGCCGGGCCGCTCACCGTGCGTGGCAATGCCACCATCATCTCCCATGGTTGGGGAGTGTATACAGGTTATTGGCACCAGTCGCGCATTGATGTGAAGGTCGGTGACCGGGTGGAAACCGGACAGACCATAGGCATGGTGGGCAACACCGGACGCGTCACCGGTCCGCATCTGCACTTTGACCTCATCGTCGGTCAGGTGGAGGTGGACCCCGAGGATTGGTTCCGGCGCAACTATGTCGACCTATAAACCGTCGCCCTTGGAGAAATTAAAAGAGAGGTGATTTAATGCCCGCACCCCTGATCTGTGATTATTGCGCCACGCTCAACCCGGGCGGCCGCGCCACCTGCATCGCCTGCGGCGCGCCCCTGGTTCCGCCTGTGATCCTCCCTGTGCGCGTTACCGAGGTTGAGACCAGCGCCCCGCCCATACTGGATTCCACCCCTCAGTTCACACCAGTAGATACTGAGAATATCGGTCAACAATTAAAAGAGGGCGCTGCTCTTGTCGGCGCCAGCTTGGGAGGGTTGGGCATCGGCACCCTCGTCCTGCGTACCCTGGCAGAAGCGATCGCCATTGCGGTCGCCGCCATCGTCGTAGGCGTCAACAGCGGCAGCGTGGCCCGCAACAACTACCTCCCTTTACTCATGCTTGCGCTCGTAGGCGGCGGTCTGATCGGTCTGTGCGTCGGATCGGTTACCAAACGCTTCCTGTTCAGCCTGCTCTCCGCTCCTGTAGGTGCCCTGCTGGGCAGCGTGACGGGCGTGCTGCTGCAACTCAACAAAACCGCTTTCCCCTGGATGGCGCTGCTCTCCCTCGCCGGGGCCGTAGCCCTCGCCCTGCTGGGCGGCAAAAGTGCAGCCGCGACAAAACTGGCCTGTTATCAACGCGCCCGCCCCTGGCTTGGCCTGGCTGGCGGATTGCTCTTCGGATTGATCGGCTTTGCCGCCGGTTACCGCATTTATTAATACCGACTGGAGAACGCAATGAACCCGTCCCCATTTTATAAACTCGAGATCTTCGCCCCCGAAGAAAACGTGGATGACATCCTGGATGCCCTGGCCAACACCCACGCCGGGGAGATCGGCAAGTATGACCGCTGCGCCACCATCACCCCCGTGCAGAGCACCTTCCGCCCCCTGCCCGGCTCCCAGCCCATCATCGGTAACGTGGGCGAACTCTTCACCGGCGGGGAAGTGAAGATCGAGGTCAACTGCCGCGAGGAGAACCTGATGGAAGCCGTGCAGGCTGTGCGCGACGTTCATATCTACGAAGAACCTGTCATCAATATCATCCCGCTCGCCAATCCGCGTTACGGCGGTACGGTATAACTTTCTTCCTGTCCATGAACAGGCGGGCATTCTATTCTGATCCTTAATCTGAACTCGACCAATACCACAACCCGGTCCAAAAAAACGACCTTTCGTTAACCTAAACAAAAACCGCAACCTGAAAGCTGCGGTTAATTGAATATTATCAGGTTTTGTATACGCCAAAATATCTGTGATGAGTCAGGTCCTAATAACTTGTCTTCACAAACTCCAGCGTCTCATCTGAAGATGTCGTCAATGTCAAAGTATTATCTGACACTGTGAAGCTTTCCACCTTGCTGAGCAGTTCCAGGTAGTACGCTTCCTGGTCCATCAGGCCTGCAGCTTCGCAGTACATCTCGGTGGAATAAACATTATTGAGGCTCAACTTTTCTCCGCGAAGCTTGTATTCCCCTCCATAACTGTTGCAGCCGGCTGAGCCGCCCAGGCTATCCTTGTCAAAGTTGAGCGTGATGCTGGAGCCGGTCACGGGTGCGCTGCCATCCAATGAAGTGAGCAGCCAACTGCCTGACTTCAGGTCGGCCAAACTACTGCCCGTCGGCCCACATGCAGCGAGAGCAAATATCAAAATGGACAGCGATAGGAATATGCGTGAAGAGTATTTCATTCGAGTTTTCCTCTCTAAGTTTTATTGAATAATAGACGCTCATTACTGCTTCAGGGTTCCGCCTTTCTCATGTCGGGAGTATGTGTTCCACACACATCAAACATGGGATTGACTTTTCCTCCAGGATTTCATATACTTTATTTATGATAAATAAGGTCTATTAAGGAGTAATTAAAATGACACACAAATGGAAAAACACGCTGGTGATCCTGGCCTTTGTCCTGCTCGCGGGCTGCAGCGCAGCTGCCCCGGCAGGCGACTCACCCGCCATTCCTCCTCCGCCTACCCTCCCTGCGCCCACCAGCGCACCAACAACTGCTCCTACCGAAACCATGCCAACTCCCGCGGCTGACACCGCCGGCGCCACCGATCCCTGCCTGGAAGGCATCTGGCAGATGACTGAGGAAAGCTACAATGAATACACGGACACTTTGCTGCCATTGCCGAACTTCATCATCCTTTCCGGCGTGGTTTCCCTGACCTTCTACGACAACCTGTACATTTACTCCCTGGATAACCTTACCCTGCGCTTCTACTCGACCAACGACAATTACATCCAGGGCACAGGCAGCGTGAGCGCCAGCGGTAGCTTTTCCACAGCTGACAACTTGCTTTCATTCAACAATACGTCCACATCCGACGAAATCACCGAGTGGCAGGCGATGATCGACGGCAACCTGACCACCTACCCGGGGAATCCTCCGGCATTCAACATCGTTGCCCCGGGCAATGGCGCTTACAGCTGCACAGCCACCACGCTCACCATCGACACGACTGGTACAGCCAACACCGAAATGCCCTTGGAGTTCAGGCGTATCGAATAACTTCTTTGACCTATTGATCCACAGAAGAATGCGATCAAGAACCCGGTGCAATTCACAAGATTACACTTAACCTGACCCGGGTCTTCAACACACCAACATCTTTTAGCGTCTCGCCAACCAGGGAGAAATCAGTCTTCAGTTTCATCATCCAGGTGCATGCGGTGCAGCAGGCGGTGCACCACCGGCGCTACCATCACGCCCGCCGCCACCAGGAAGATGATGCCGGAAAATAGCGCATAGAACGAAGCAAAGAACTTGCCGGGCGTGGTGGTGAGCGTGTTCATCGGACCCATGCCGCCCAGGATCATCGAGGCGTTCAATAGCGAATCCACCCCGCTCATATGCTCCAAAAAGTGATAGCCTGCCATGCCGATGCCGAGCGACACTGCGATCAGCCCCGCGCCAAATCCCATGTGCCGTAGCAGCCGCAGGAAGAACAAACCGCGCGGCAGCAGCGGCTGGTTGTGTCGTTCATATTCCAGGATGTGTTTCCTTTTCATACAATCATTGTAGTCACTTAATACATGAATTACAAATCCTCGCCCTTTCTAACTTCCGCTCCCTCGGAGGACCAACTCGCCCCGGGTTTTCAGTCCACCTGGTAGAGATAATTGCTTGTGATGCCTTTCATTATTCGTGAAATCCATGTAATTCGTGGACAAATGCTCTTAATAATCTAAATAATTCGCGTAAATTCGCGGACAGATTTTTATGCTATTGACTCTCCCTGCGCAGCTCTTGTGCATCCCGGTCCGGCACGCAGTGCGGGACCGGGACTTCCTTGCATCCCCGCAAAACTCCCACATTTTACTCTTGACTCTCCCCTTAGGGGATGTAGTATAGTTTGAACACTGACGGCCGTCAGACCAAGGAGCAGCATGTACAAAATTGGTGAGTTTGCCCGCCTCGGACATGTGACCATAAAAACCCTGCGTTTCTACGCCCGCGAGGGATTGCTCACGCCGGTGTACGTAGACCGCTTCAGTGGTTATCGCTACTACACCAGCGGGCAATTGCCTGTCCTCAACCGCATCATGGCGCTCAAGGACCTGGGCTTCAGCCTGGATCAGATCCGGCGCATGCTGGGGGAACAGGTTTCCGCTGCGGAACTGCGCGGCATGCTGCGCATGAAAGCGGCTGAACTGCGCGAGCGGGTCAACCTGGAACAGCAGCTCTTGCAGCGCGTGGAAGACCGCCTGCATTCCATCGAACAGGAAGCGTCACTTGAAGGGCGCGAACCTATGCTCATGCGCTTGACCAACCCATCAAACAGTACCCTGAAAAAGGAGAATGAAATGGATCCCATCAAATTCGTAACCCTGCCCGCCTTTAAAGTAATGGGCATGAAATACCACGGCAATAACGCCAACCAGGAGATCGCTCAAATGTGGGGCGAGCTGAACCAGCGCGCCGGAGAGATCCCCATGACCGGTGAGTGTGCCTACGGTGTCTGCCTCATGCTGCCGGATGCACCAGCGGGTTTGTTCGAATATGTGGCCGGTTTCAAGGTGGAGAATGCCAACCACATCCCCGCTGGCATGGTCGTCATCGACGTGCCCGAAAACCAGTATGCCGTCTTCGCCCACCGTGGTCTGCTGGATACCCTGGGCCAGACCTACCAGGGTATCGTCGAAGATTGGCTGCCGCGCTCCGGTTACACCCCCGTCAGCGGCTACGACATGGAGGTCTATACGGAGGAGTGGAAAGGCGATTCACCCGATTCAGTGTTCTACATCTACGAACCAGTCAAATAGCCCGTTTAGCTGAAGACTCTCTCTTACCTTTTCTATTTCCGGAGACCCGTCCTGCCTGGTCTCCGGATTTTTATTCCGTTGAGATCCCCACTGTTTGGTGATCAATTGATGCGGATGCCATCTGATTTTTGTAAAAATTGTGGAGATTCTTATAACTGGTCAAATTGGCTGGTTACAAATAAGATAAAAGTCTCTATACTATAAACAGTCCGTTTCCTCACAACCGCATAGTTCAAAGGAGAACCCCATGAAGAAGTTTGCACTGTTGCTCGCGGTCATTATGCTTGTCACCATGACCGCTATCGTTCCGGTTTCCGCCCAGGAGCCCGCCTCTGTTTACATTCCCCTCGCCAGCGGGGATCTTGATCCATCCTCATCCATGTCCTACCAGGTATCACAAAGCTTCACCCGGTTACTGCCGCAACTATTAAAAGCCAAAGAACAGGGACTTCTTTCCAGTTTCCGGCTGGACGTTTTTGGGGGGTTCGTCCAGGTGGAAGATGCAAGCGTTGAGGATCTCAGCGCTTTTCTTGCAGTCCCCGTTGCAGCCACCCAGGCGGAAGCCATGCGGATCGATCCGGAGGCGCAAGTCCTGCGGGGGGCATCGGTACAGATCAGCCTGTCCTATTACTCAAGTTCCTTCAATATTCTTAACCTGCCCGCAGACGCCCGCGTTCGAGCCAGGCTATTCGATCCTTCTGGAATGTTAGTAGCAGTCGGGGAGCATAAAGCGAATTCCTCAGGGTATCTGACCGGTTATTTTGAAGGAAAAATCGGGATGATATTACCCGGTTACAAAGTGACTTTCCAAAGGGTCTCTGATACTGGAGCTGTACTACAATCCTGGTCCTCCACTGTTCCCAATCTGTCCATTAAATCCTTCACGAAATCCACCGGTGCTGTTTCGGGTACCGGGCCTGCAGGGAAACAGTTGAGGGTGGCTTATGAACAACCTGACCTGGATGCCGATCAAAGCAAAACCACCGGAATATTGAACCTGACGATTGGCAGCACTGGTAAATGGAATGCCGCGTTCGGGGCTGGAGTACGCAATGGCGCCATGCTGGACATCCTCCTCAAGCAGAATAACAACTTCTATTACTCCTTGTATGGATATATCCCGGCTTT
>DAONEZ010000002.1:0-20113 GCA_035403345.1 Anaerolineaceae bacterium | reverse complement strand
GGGTGGGCATCGCCACCTTCCTGTTGAAATTCCAGAGCACATTTGCCATGGTAGCGCTGTTCATGCTTCTCAGCGCCCTGTTCAACAGCCCGATCGGATCGATCGCCGACAGCCTGATCGCACGTACCGCGCAGCGCAAGAACCTCAATTATGGCGGCATGCGCCTGTGGGGATCGTTTGGCTTTGTGGTCAGTTCACTGCTGTTTGGCGCGCTGTGGGGCATTTTCGGCTTCAAGCCCATGTTCATTGTGGCTGCCATCGTTTATATCCCCATGCTCTTCATTGTGCAAAAGATGGAGGAGGGGCCGGTTGTTCAGCCCGAACACCGTCAGCCATTTTTCAAGATCTTTACCAATAAAGGTTTGCTGCTGTTGCTGCTGGCGACCATCTTTGCCAGTACCGCCAACAGCCTGACCATGACATACAACGGAATGTACATCAACTACCTGGGGGGCGGCAGCCTGCTGATCGGGTTGATGACCGGATTGGGCGCAATCGGCGAGATTCCCATGATGTTTTGGAGCGACAAGATCGGCAAACGCCTGCGCAAAACCAACGCCATCCTGCTTGCATATGCCATCATGGCCCTGGCTTTCCTGGGCTTTACCCTCACTCGGGACCCTGCCTGGCTGCCGGCCTTTAACGTGGTCAAGTGCATCGGGTACGGGTTGTGGATGCCGCTTACCATCCGCCTGTTCACCGAGAACACACCGCCTGAATGGGCTGCCGCAGCACAATCCCTGTTGACCATTTCCATGTTCGGAATTTCCCAGTTAATTGCCGGACCGGTGGGAGGGGTGATCTACGACAATATCAGCCCGCATGCCGTGTATGCCTTCGGCATTCTGTGCTTCGGGGCGGCGGTTGTGGTGCTCATTATCGCCACACAACGCAATCACTTGCAGACAACGGAGAATGAATGAGCGTGTCCCTGGCAAAACCCGGCAAGATGCACGATGATCAATACCGCTGGTGGCTTTTAGCGCTGGCCGTGGTCACCAATATGATCGTGGTGGCGGTGTCTTCCATCAGCCTTTCGGTGCTGCTGCCGGATATCACGCGCGAACTGGGACTCACGCTGGTACAGGCAGGTTGGGTGTGGGGGCTGTACTCCTTCCCGGCCATCTTCATGGGCCTGGTTGGTGGCTCGATCGGCGACCGCTTTGGGCCGCGCAAACTGCTGGCGATTTCGTGCCTGGTAGTGGGAGCGTTTGGTGCGCTGCGCGGGCTGGCGACCAGTTTTGCCATGCTCGGGCTGGCTTCGCTGCTGTTCGGGGTGATGACCTCGGTGGTCTCGATGAACAACCTCAAGACGGCTGGCATGTGGTTCTTCGGGAAACAACTAGGCCTGGCCAGCGGCTTGCTGGCAGGCGGCATGGCATTGGGGTTCATGTTTGGTTCGCTGAGCGGAACGTACCTCTCAGTCTGGCTGGGCGGTTGGCGCAACGTTTTCTTCTTCATGGGAGCAGTGGCAGTGCTGTTTGCCGTTCCCTGGCATTTTTCGCGCCCCACCCCGCAAGGGTACAAGTTGAATGCGCACGTAGAAAACGGCAAGACCATCCTGGAGGGCATCAAGCATGTGGCCGGGTTGCGCGAATTGTGGCTCATAGGTTTCTCTGCGCTCGCAGCCAACGGTGCAGTTCAGGGACTGCTGGGTTACCTGCCGCTCTACCTGACCAACCTGGGCTGGAGCAAGCCTCAAGCCACCCTTTCGCTGACGATATTCACGCTGGCGAGTGCAGTGTTCGTGCTGCCCATCTCGTTGTGGTCTGACCGGATGGGCTCGCGCAAGGTAGTGATGCTGGTGGCCCAGGTATTTACGCTGGCGGGGCTGGTCATGCTGGCGTTCGGACGGGGCAACCTGGTGTGGCCGGCTGTGGCACTGGCAGGTTTTATGCGCGACGGGTACATGGCAGTGATGCTGGCTTCGGTGATCGAAAGCAAGGGGGTAGGCGCTGCGCTAGCAGGCACGGCCACCGGCTTTGTGATGATCTTCATTGGCACCGGTAACCTGCTCGCGCCGCCTTTGGGCAACAGCACGGCAGTCCTCTCAGGCAGCATGCCTTTCGTGGTGTGGGCAACCATGGTTGCGTTGGGGTTGGCGGCAGTGCTGCTGTTGAAAGGCAGGAAAAAAGGAGAGGTGCTTTCAGAAGGGCAGGAAGGATAAAATTGCGTATAGGTTAGTTTACGGAATCAATCTGCGCTGTCCTGGTTCGAATCCAATTCCTCGAGCTCCTGTTCCAGTTTGCGCATCCAATTTTTGAATGATTGATCGTCCTTGCTGATAATCCTGGTCACGAGGGCAATAACCTGCTCTCCACAAGCCGGGCAGGGCAGTACGTGGCGATTGGATATTAGAACGTCCAGATCCTCAGAGAAGATACCTGACAATTTGCCCGACAGTGCCCGATGTTGCGACACTTTGCCATCTGAAACTTCTATATTGACTTATAATCGGTGGCCAGGCTGCATAGGTTGGGAGATCCAAAATATCGAGCATAAAGATTAGGATTATCGTCCTGGTTTCAGGTTTGTATCGCGGTTCTGACGATCGAATGCACAGGTAAAAACTGGCTGCATCTTTTTCGCTTTCGCGATTGTATAATGTAGTTGGTAATTTCCTCATCGAATATCAAGCACAGTTGATCCCTCCTGGATGGCGGATACGCAATTTTGTTAGCCTTACCCTTGCGGCACAGGAATGGTCGTGAATGAGGTGCGTGACGAGAGAAAAGGATGCGTTTGGTCAAAGCGGACAAATGTCCCTGGTCTATGGAACGGAGGAAAAATGAAAGCACGATACAGTTTGGTTACGTTGGTAGTGATGTTAATGCTCATCACCAGTGCGGTTTTTTCCGGTAGAGTGACGTCGGTCCAGGCCAACGGGGGTGCCCCGGTTGACCCGGATTCCTTGATCACTTCCACCGAAAAAGTGAACGATTACTATACTGTTCAGCATCTGACGCTACCGAACGGGAAGAAATTGGTAAAGAATATCATTAGCGGACCCCCAACAAGACCTGCGGCGTTTGCCGCTGAAAGTGCATCGGTGATCGATCCGGCTGCGGCAGGGGCGGTTACCCTCAGTGTGCCTGCGTTCAATTGGGTCATGGGCTGCTCGGCTGTCTCGGCTTCCATGGTGGCCGGGTATTATGATCGCAATGGTTACGACAACATGTACACCGGTCCGACAAACGGGGGCGTTTATCCGCTGGTAGAGGACGCAGCCTGGGGGAGCTGGACTGATTCGATCGGGGACAGCTATCCGAACAACCCATTGATCGCCACGCACCTGGGAATCGACGGCAGGACCATCAAGGGCGGCATTGATGATTATTGGGTGGCTTATGGCAGCTCGGCCAAAGACCCCTATATCACTGGAGGCTGGACCCAGCATACCTGGGGAGAATCCGTCAGTGATTATATGAAGACCAGCCAATCGGCATACAGTAACACGGATGGCTCCACAAGCTTCTACGGTTACAACAGTTCCACCAAACTGACCTGCGCTGCCATGCTTTCCGGCGGGATATCCACCAAAGACGGCACATACGGCCGGAAGCTCTTCTACGAGGCGAGGGGATACACTGTGACCGACTGTTATTCCCAGGCAACCGACAACCGCTATACCGGTGGATTCTCGCTTGTGAATTTCAAAGCCGAGATCGATGCAGGCCGGCCTGTATTCATTAACCTATCGGGTCACTCGATTGTGGGCGTGGGGTATGATCCTTCTTCAACCACCATCTATGTGCACGACACCTGGGATAACAGCACGCATACCATGACCTGGGGCGGATCTTATAGCGGGCTGGCGATGCAGAGCGTTAGCATTGTCAACCTGGCGGCTGTAACGCCCACAGTTCCGCCTGCTGCCCCCACCAATGTGAGCGCATCTGACGGGACTTTCACCGACAAGGTGCAGGTCTCGTGGACGGCATCGACCGGCGCGACCTACTATGAGGTTTATCGGGATGAAACCACAAGTGCCTTTGCCACTGTCACCACTTCCCCGTACAATGACACAAGCGCAGTACCCGGAACGACTTATGTGTACTACGTCAAAGCCTGCAACAGCGCCGGCTGCAGCGCGCTGAGCGCTTCTGATTCCGGTTCCAGGTCGGTCGTGACAGCCCCGGGGGCGTTCAACAAGACCTCACCGGTGAATGGCGCTGTCAATCTGTCCACACGAGTTAAATTAAAATGGGCTGCCAGCAGCGGAGCGACATTGTACGAGTATTGTTATGACACCACCGATGATGGCGCTTGCACCACCTGGAGAAGTGCCGGTACTGCTACGACCGTAACCATCAGCGTGTCCAGGCGCACCATCTACTACTGGCAGGTGCGGGCCACCAACAGCGGCGGCACCACGTTTGCCAACGGAGCCTTAACCGCCTTCTGGTCCTTCAGAACGAAGTAATCAACACCAAATGAAAAACTTGAGGCTGCCCCAGGTATTAGGGGCAGCCTCTTCGATATCCTAAATGCCGAAGGCAAACGCGTTGACCTTTGAGCTCCTGGAAGGGTTTCAATATCAACTCTTCCTGCAATCCTGGACGGACGTGCCGGCTGAACTGTTGGAGGAAGAAGAGGGATTTATCAAGGTGTTTACGGGGATACCCGAATGCGACGCAGACCGAGAATTCCTGGAGCAACGCCTGGAGCGGTTTGCTGGTGTGACCTCAACGCGCATCTGCAGTACGCTGGATTTGAGGGGAGTCAAGCGGGTGATCGCTGCAGGACGTCAGACTCGAGCGGAATACCAGGCGTAATAGGTCAAGCTGGACAGGTTCTGAAACTTTGGAGAGTAGAGGGGATCAGGATCACTCAATACGTGACAATTATTTACCTTTGATAGATATACTGAAAAAATGGATTACACCTTTTGGCACCGGGAAGACATTGATTTTAAGTCAAGATTCTGAGAGGTTATCGTAATAGACCGACCTAGACCGGGTCAATACTGCTACAGGATCTTCTGAGGTTCCATTAGAAGACATGATATGCGATCCAGAAGGAATGCAAGTGAAGTGATTTGTGTTATTATTCTTTTTATGGGGAATCAATGAATACCCCGGGAGGGCAGTTGACATGAGATAAGTCCAGCAGATTCTCTTGAGATCCGCAAGGTGAAAGGGTTTTCCCGTTCATCGGAGGTTTGCATTGTTTCAGTGCAGTGAAAGGGTGAAAACCGCCAACACGGACCAGGAGATATCAAACATAGAAAGGACTATCTCAAATGTTTCAACTCATCCGCCTGGGTAACTGTGTTCACGTGTTCGACAAGGAAAACAACAGGTTCGTGAAGTGCACGGCTGCGGCCGTGCGATTGGCGCTGGGAGCGCGCGCGATTTCTACCACGCGCAAGGAAATCATCAAGAGTATGCAATGGGCGAGGTGCGCTGACCCCGCCTGCCGGTTCCAGAACTGCCGTAAAGGCGCTCACTGGATCGCGAAACTGACTAACTAACCAAAGCAAAAAAGACTCTCCCACAACTTCCGGGGAGAGCCCAATATATTGCATCGTCTGTCGCAGGACAATGCAGGGTAATTGGAGCCTGTTTTATTGTTATGACGAGTCTTGCATTCCAGAGACTTTATCCCTGGGCTACGATTCCCATACAGGAACCTTAAAATTTACCAAAATCAAAGGTTTATCCCTTGACGGATATGCAATACCCAGGTATAGTTTTATATGTAAACAATTCGCGCAAAATAAATATTCAAAGCAAGTCTCGGGGAAGAAAGTCAAAAATGGCCTGCTCAAGCGAAGAAATGTTCTTGCCAATATAGTTGTCCAACAAAAAGAAAATTAATCTGAATAGTAATATTTGCATACCTTAATCCGGAACGAAATTCTGGCCGATCAAACGTCCTTGTAGGCAAAATTTCGTCCAACAAAGGCTCGACAGGTGTGGAATAGTGCGCCTGTTGCCCGAAATCGGAAAAATGCAGTGTGACCTGGAACCTTAACAACCGCATAGGGGAGAACCGCCGCCTGAAGCGGAACTTCCCGGTTGAGCGGGGGGGAGCACCCCGCCAACCAAAACAAGGGTTATTAGGAGGATTGTCAATCATGATCCTGGTCAATCAGAAAGATCCCGGGCTCACTTT
This sequence comes from Anaerolineaceae bacterium, assembly GCA_035403345.1. Classification (GTDB taxonomy): domain Bacteria; phylum Chloroflexota; class Anaerolineae; order Anaerolineales; family Anaerolineaceae; genus UBA6107. The sequence continues at coordinate 13,996 of DAONEZ010000002.1, read as the reverse complement.
CCGGTTTGGTCTCAGCCGCTGGGTCAGGCTGCTGTCGATCGCACGAGCGCTGTCGTGGATCCCGCAGGGCACCACGGCTCCAGCCGCATGGAGCGGTGAGCCGCCCTGGAACCGGTTGAATTTCACCATCCCGGTCGGGCAGACGGTGGAGGAGCAAGATGCCGCGGCACTGGCGGAAAAGATTGAGCGATTGATGGAGATCATCGAGGAGACCAAACCAGGCACTGAGTCTGCCTTCACTTACCGGGATTGGTACCCGGAAAGGCAGCGGTTGTGGTCCTTTTATTACCATATCGGGTTGAGAGAGGAGGATAACCAGTTTCTTTATTCAAATTGGTCACGCAGGAAATTGACCGAACTTGTGTTCTTCTGCCGTCAGGGTGCCTTCCTGATTCACCAGGATTAGGCCAGGGGAAACGGCGACCAGGTGATGCTTCCCCTCTTTCCGTCCGCCGGAGAGAGGGGGAGTCCAGCCTAACGAGGAAATTATTGGAGTGGTAACGATTTGATGGGTCACTTACATATTTATGGTAAAGGAGTAAAAATGACCGAAGCTCTGGAAATGGATTGTGCCCTGGTTCACAAGCTGATCGACCGGCTGGCCGGCCTGGACACGCTCTCAGATGAAGAGACCGCCCAGATGATTCTCCACAACAGGGACTGCCAGGAGTGCACGCAGTACCTGGCAGAGACTTTCCGGCGCGAACCGGAAGGGGGACCTGACTCTGACAAGTGATTCAGTGTGGCAAGACCCGTATCTGTAAGGACGGCGTGGGTTGAGATCTAAACCTCACCCCAACCCCTCTCCATCCACGGATGGAGAGGGGCAGACACTCTTTCAAAATCAAATATTCCAGGACTAGAGATTTACTGTGTTCTGGCAAGGCTGGGGCAGGGCAGGCTGCGTAACTGGTTTGATTCAAACCTCACCCTAACCGGTCTCCATCTGTGGATGGAGAGGGGCAATCGAACGGAGAATTGATTTCATTCAGATACTGATAATTTTTTGACTAGCAAGAGACTTAGGTATTCGTACCCCAACCGCTCAAGAAACCGACAAAATTATCTATAGAGGTGAATGATGGGAACGACAACACGTCCGTACTGTGAGCTCTTTTCAGAGATCGACGCGCAAGGCAAGGGCAGCTTCCACGCTGTCGCTGCCATCCAATTGGTTTCCTGTCCCTCGGGCAGGTTATTGAACTCCAGCCTGCAGGCGGAGTTGTTGAACTCGCTGGCGCGCCAGATCGATTTCATCAACTCGTTGTACCAGTTGGGCGCGTCCGTTTGCTATGCCATCCGTTACATTTCGCGCCAGAACCGCTCCTCCTTCACCGCCGGCAGCGTGGAAACCTGCATCTTCTGCCATTGCACGGCGTTCAGCGAAGCGGACGCGCAAAGGCTGGCTGAGGAGCAAGCACAACAACTGCTGATCCAACTGTGCGCCACTTACCCGGATCACGTTTGGCAGATGCTGCGAACCAAAGCGGAATTTGAACCGTTCTGGCGCCCGTTCAACTGGGAGAGTGCATCCCTGGCCGAGATCAGGCGGCGAGAAGAGTTGGTACACCTGGATTCCATCCGCCCGGTGCGCAAGCTGGGCTTCGGGGCAGCCCAGAGTGAACCGCAGGTGGAAGACCAGCCGCTCTACTTCGTTCATTCCTTCCTGCCGCACCCGGGGCAGTTGGAGCGGCTGCTGCGCATGATCCTGCTCAGCCCGCAGACCCTGGTGTTCACGGTTATGGTCTCGCCAGTGAGCCTGTCCGCAGAAGAGGAGGGCGCGCTCTACCGCGAGATCGCGGCCAGCGAGGGCTACCGCACCAACCCGTCGTCCAACGTGCAGCGCATCCAGGAGCACCGCGCGGTGATGGTAGGCAACGGGCTCATGAATCAGATGCTCAGCCTGCAGGACGCGCCCTTCTACATGACCATCTCCATGGCCAGCTCCGAAAAGCTGCCCGCTACCCTGCTGGAGGCGGCCGGGCTGGCGGTTTCCGCTTCCATCGGTGAGGCGGTGCACACCGTTTACACCGAACCCGCGCTCATCCAGATGGGCGGCTACGACGTGGTCTTTCCGCAGAAGGATGAGAAAGCCACCGCCCGCAGGAACCTGGCAGCGCTGACCCAGGAACCCTGGGGCAGCAGCCTGGCGCCGGTCGGGATGACCAGGCTGCGCTACATGGTCAACGGTCACGAGGCCGCATGCGCCTTTCGCTTCCCGCAGGATTTGGGCGATGGACTGCCCGGGTTGAAGACCCACACAGAGCGCAGCCGCCCCGTGCCGCCGGAATTGATGAGCCGGGTGGCCAAACAAGCCCCCGGGCAGACGCTGCTGCTGGGTACCAACACCTACATGGGCATCACCAACGAGGTCAAGCTGTCGCTCAAGGAACGCATGATGCACATGTACCTGGTGGGGCAGACCGGCACGGGCAAATCTACCCTGATGAAGACCATGTTGCTCTCGGATATGCAAGAGGGGAGGGGCTGCGCGCTGATCGACCCGCACGGCGACCTGTACGAGGAAATGCTGGCGCTCATCCCGCCGGAACGCGTGGATGACGTGGTGCTGTTCGACCCCGCGGACGCGTTGTTCCCGGTGGGGCTCAACCTGCTGGAGGCCAACACCTGGGAGGAGAAGCACTTCGTTACCCGGGAAATGCAGGCCATCATCCGCAGGCTGGTGGAGGATCAGTATGGTCCCATTGGCCGGGAGTACGTGGGTCCATTCTTCTTCCAGCACATGAACATGAACATGTTGCTGGCCATGTCGGATAATGACAACCCGGGCACGTTGATCCAGTATTACCAGATCTACCATTCGGCTGATTATTGGAAGCGCTGGATCCCGCTCAAGACTGAGGATGCGACCTTGCAGGGATGGGTGAAGAACTACCTGTCACACAACAATTACACCCAACCAGCCCACGGCGGCGATTCCACTACAGGTGAATACCTGAGCAACAAGTTCATGGACTTCGTCTTTGACTCCCGCCTGAGGCGCATCTTCGGGCAGATCCGCTCAAAGCTCAACTTCCAGGAGATCATGAACGACGGCAAGATCCTGCTGATCAACCTGGCCAAGGGGCTGTTGGGCGAAGCCAACGCCAACTTCCTGGGCTTGATCCTGATGGCCAAGATCCAGGCGGAAGCCATGAAACGAGCCGCGATGCCGCCCTCCAAACGGCGGCCATTCTTCCTCTATGTGGACGAGTTCCAGTCGCTGGCCACCGAGAACTTCACCATCATGCTCTCGGAAGCGCGCAAGTTCGGCATCGGGCTGGTGCTGGCCAACCAGTTCGTCTCGCAGATCAAGGATCCGCGCATCGTGCAGGCCATTTTCGGCAACGTGGGGTCCTTCCTCTCGTTCCGCCTGGGGCGCGAGGATGCCGGGCTGATCGAGCCGCAATTCCTGCCCTACTTTGACCACATGGACCTCATCAACCTGCCCAACTGGCAGGTGGCCATGCGCACGACAATGGAAGGCGCCGGACTGCACCCGTTCACGCTCAACACCATCCTGCCGCGCATGCAGCCGGATGCGAAGATCGCCAGCCAGGTGCGGTCGCTTTCACGCATCAAGTACGGAATCCCGGCGGCAGAAGTGGACCGAATGATCACCGAGTACCTGGAGTACAAGCCGGCGGTCGAGGCTCCGGAGGAAGAGAGGGAGTAGAAAATGCCCACGACACTGGCTGACCTTGAACGCTGGCGGGAGCAAAAGGACGCCGGAAAGTTCCTCCAGATTCTCCAATATCTGGATGGGGAGCAAAACCTGGGGATGCGCCTTTATGCCCTGGAGCTTCTGGCGAGCTGGAAAGACCCCGGCTGTTTGCGGTATCTATTGACCGAATACTTTGAGAGCGATCATGTTGAGGCTCGCCTGGAACAGCTCATCGCGAACTGGGGCAGCGAAGTGGCCGACCTGCTGATTGACCTGGTGAAAAACGGAAAATTCATGCCCAGGAAAGAGAAATCGCTGGCCATCTGGTTGATCGGCAAACTGGATGAAGACTCGATGTTCGACCGCTACCTTGAACTGATAAAGGAGGGGGAATGGAGTGGACCTGCCTGCAGGGCCATCAACGCGGCCAATAGGGTGGACCGCTTCGTACAGCTCCTGTACAGCCCGGTGCCGCCCAACCAGATCGCCGCGCTGCAGGTGATGAAATACGGCAAGATCACCAAATTCCGCACAGCGGCGCTGGCTCGCGCACTGGTGGATGAGGACGTACAGGTGCGCACCCACGCGTATTCTACGCTGAATGATTATGTGAGTGACTTTGACCTCGACCGACTGGTGGACGTGAGCAAGGAAGAGTACGATGAATTTGTAAACTGGCACACGCGCCAGGGGCTGGAAGATGAGGAAGGATTGGTGCGCTGCATCAGCGTTGAGATTGCACGGGAATTGAAAGATCCGTGGACATACCCCAGGATCATCGAACTGGCCAGCCAGAAGGACGAACGCAGCCGCTGGGCGGCGATGGAGGCGATGAGGGAGTTTCCGCACCGCGGCACCCTGGGCATGCTGATGGAAGCCTATCGCGGGGAAGAGGAATACCGCAAGCGGGCGATTGCGACCAATGCCCTGGTGAAATGCGAGGACGAAGGCGTGTTCGAAGGACTGCAGGAGATCTATCTCTACGCGGAGAACAAGCAATTAGCCTGCCTGGCGGTGGACGGACTGCTGCAAAAGGATCCCTCGCGGGCGGTGAAGGTGGTGCTCGACGCCATCCTGGAAAAGCCGCAGCGCTGCCTGGGAATGGATCCCATGCAGGAGACGGGTCACGAGGTGTCGCAGCACCTGTTCAGGCTGCTGGATGAGGAGAGCGACGAGACGCGCACGAGGGCCGTGCTGTGGCTGTTCGGGCTGCTGGGCCGGACGGCGGACGTGATCCCACTATGCAAACATCCGAAGGCATTGGCAGCTTTTCCCGAGGACACGCTTTACCGCATCCGGCAGATCCTGAAATCAGAGGAGAAGGACGTGGCGGAAGGACTGGCGATCCTGGAGGCGCAGGACGCTGAGGTGATCGGGAAGGTGAAGGAGAAGATATTGGAAAGGATGGGCAAGGCGTGGAAGGACCCGTTCCTGAAGGCGATGGGGGTGGAGGAACCAGACAGCGATTTTCAATTACAGCTGGGTGAAGCGCTGGACGATATCCTCGCCGGGCTTTGAGGTGAGTGAGAATCCCACTGATGTTCTTTCCCGAAACATGTTACAAAAATCCTCCTACCAGCCTTTAGGTTCAGCCGTCCTGTCCTCCGTATTTCCTGGAGTATTGGCTATAATTTGTACTTCTCCATTCTCAATGTAATAAATGCTTTCTTTACCAAACCGGTTGGAGGTGAAATATAACCCTCCAACATCATCCGGAATCGGGTTCCAGGTTTCGCCCTCGTTGAGCATCCTCTTTGTGACGCCTTCAATGTCGATCACGTAAATGGAAGTTACTCCCGCTGCTCTATCACTGGTGAAATAAAGGACGCCCTTATTGCTCAATGTCGGGTCCCAACTGGAAAAAGACCCGGGTGTATATGTGATGCGAGTGGTTTTCCCGGCATTTTTCAGCTTAAGCACATAAATCTCTGCCTTCCCTGTACGGTCAGACGTAAAATACAGGTTCCCATTATCCGCAATGAACGGATCCCAATTGTTATACTTTCCATGAGAATGAATTACGGGTTTAACAACCCCTTCTTTGTCCATGACCATTATTTCTGAAAAACCATTTCGATCGGTCACGAAGTAGAGCCGGCCATCTTTATCCGGCATCGGGTCCCAGTTATTTGCGTACTTCGTCGAGTTAGTCACCCGAACGGTGATGCCATCCGAATCCAAGAGGTAAATATCAGCGCGATTGTTGCGGTTAGATACGAAGTAAAGTCGTCCAGAGGGGGCGCGATTCGGGTCCCAATTGGAGAAGGTAACTCCTTCTCTGGTCACCACTTTTGGAGTCTTGTTTTCAGAAAGGTAATAGATCACCTTTTCACCGCGAATGTCGGCGGAGTAGAACAACCTGTCGGGTGTGGTGACCAGGTTGGAATATCTATTTGCCTTCGGTTTTTCTTCCAAAAGGTTCACCAGGAGGATAACAACACCCACCATAACCAACAAGCCAACCAGTCCCAGGCTCCAGATTAGAATCGCCTTGCGCTGTGCACAGAAGAATTCTTTCAAGCGGTTAAGAAGATCATACTTTTTCTTCTTCTTTTCAAACAACTTGTTGAAGTCGTTTTCGAATTCGATCACAGTTTGATAGCGCTCACCCGCGTCTGATGAAAGCGCTTTATAAAGAACATTCCGTACAGGCTCTGGCAGGGTTTCATCCATCCGAGGACCTTCGAGAATGTGTTTGGTCATCACCTGGGCCAGGCTATCTCCTGCAAACAGAACATTTCCGGTCAGCATCTCGTAGAGGATGCAGCCCAGCGCGTAAATATCGGATTGGACGGTCGCGGATTTTCCGCGCCAGATCTCGGGAGCAATGTAATTGGGCGTGCCTATGATCCCTTCGACCGAAAAGGGAGTTCCTTCTGATTGTATTTTCACCAGTCCAAAGTCAGTGATCACCGCCTCGTCATCTGCGCTGAAAAGGATGTTCTCAGGTTTCAGGTCCCGATGGATCAGACCCTTGCTGTGAGCTTTCATCAGTCCGCTGCAGATCTGGTTGAAAATCCTTTGCACTTCTGAGCGCGGAAGTTTTTTCGAATTATTGATCCTGTCCTTCAGGTTCCCTCCCGGCAGGTAGCGCATGACGATGTACACGCGGCCATCTTCCTCACCCTGGTCGAAGACGGAAACAATATGGGGATGGTCGATCCTGGCGAGCGTTTTGGCTTCGCGCTGAAAACGCTTGGTGAACTCATTGTCGATCATGAGTTCGGGATGCAGCAGCTTGAGAGCGACTTCACGTTCAAGCGCCGGATCCGTGGCGCGGTAGACCGTTCCGAAGCCGCCCTTGCCCAGTTGTTCGTGCAGTTCGTATTTGCCGAGTGTGGTCATAAAGAGTCCCTGAGGAAATCGATATCGATAATTATGGCATGTTTTTCAAAAAGAGATGACCGAAACAATAAGAGAAAAGAAGAAAAATACCAAGGACTTAACAAAGACCGAGAGCCAAGATTTCTAATATATCGAATTGCCCAGGCTTGACAATCTTAACCGTCATATCGCGTCCCAGGGAGGTATCGGTGGCGCGGTAGACCGTGACAAAACCGCCTTGCCCAGTTGTTCATGCCGTTTGTAATTGCAAAGTGTGGTCATATAGAATTCCTAAGATTATAAAACCCTTGGAGGTACTCCCCCTCGGGCAACACGTCCGTTGGTGCAGTCCCCCTCATAAAATCAGAATATCATAAATCAAAATATCAGAACTATCTAAACGGGTAAATAACTGGTTACGCGAGTGTTAAGGAAACAACGAAAACCAAAGTCGCCAGAATCAGATGGATTGAGCTTGTCTCGGTTCGCGCAACGAATGTCATATTCGCGGTCGGTCCACGAGCCACCGCGCAGTACCCTAGTATCTCCCGATGCTGGTCCTTTAGGGTTGTTCCATGTTCTCCGGCTTATATAATAATGTTCTGCATACAGATCTGCTACCCATTCGTAAACACAGCCGGCCATATCCTGTGCCCCATATGGGCTACACCCTTTTGGGTGAGTACCAGTAGCATCTGGTTCCTTGTCTGAACCTCTTCCAAAATCAGCACTTGTTATATCCGGTTCTTGATTTCCCCAAGGATAGATTCTGCCGTCTGTTCCCCGGGCGGCTTTTTCCCACTGTGCTTCGGTGGGTAGTTCTATAAGTTTATTTGTTGTAATGGACAACCATTCGCAAAAATTCCGGGCTTCATCCCAGGTCACATCGACCATAGGCCTATCATCTATATCCAATTTTTTCCATTTATTTTTTTTATTATTTTTGGATTTAGTAATGAATCGGCTGAACTGCCGGGTTGTAACCGGGAACTTTCCGATCCAGTACTCATCCATGAAAACCTTGTGCTGCGGTTGTTCATCTGGCTCAGCCATCTTATCCACCTCAGGATCACTTCCCATGAGGAATCTCCCGGCAGGCACATAGACGAACTCCATTTTCACGCCGCCTCCCAGGTCCAGAATCATCTCGCGCACCTCAAACACTTTTGGTTTAATAGGCTTAACTATCGATGGTCTGAATATTTCTTTCAGAACGACTGGTTCGAGGCTAGTATTCTCGCGCGCAGTAGAGAACTCATCGAAAAAGGCTTTGGCATCCTGTTGCCTCGCGGAGGGGTCTTTGCTGAGTGCTTTCAATATGAGCTCTCTAAGCCCGGCCGGGCAATCAGGAGGGAATAGCTCAGGCAGGGCAGGGCCGTCGATCAGGTGCTGAGTGAGGATCTCGTCCGGGGTGGAGCCGTCGAACAGGGTCTTGCCTGTCAGCATCTCCACCAGCATGCAGGCCAGGGAGTACACATCGGTGGCGGGGGTGGCGGGCGGTTTGCCTCGCCACAGTTCAGGCGCGCGGTAAGCTGGAGTACCTGCCCCCACGGAAGTGCTGGACATGGATGAGCCGGAAACCTGCACGGCGCGAGCAAGCCCGAAATCTGAGATGAGCGCGCTGCCACGCGCGTCAAACAAGATATTGGCGGGCTTAATGTCGCGATGCACCAGTTCGCGCTCGTGGGCGGTCTGCAGTCCGTCGCATACCTGAGACATGATCTTGAGAGCGCGGGAGAAGTCCAGGTGACCGGACTTGCGGATAAGCTCCTGCAGGTTGCCGCCAGGCAGGTAACGCATGGCAATGAACAACCTTCCGTCCGACTCGCCCAGGTCATGGACCGGGACAATGTTAGGATGTTCCAGGGAGGCGAGGGTGCGGGCTTCCTTGATGAACCGCTGAACGAAGGTGTCATCCACCATTAACTGTGGGTGGAGGATCTTGAGCGCCACCTCGCGCCCCAGGGAGGTATCGATTGCGCGGTAGACCGTGCCAAAGCCGCCCTTGCCGAGTTGTTCGTGAAGTTCATATTTACCGAGTGTGGTCATGATTTTCCTGAGAATCAATCCTGTTGATAAACCGGGTTTAAGGGGATTTTTCCAGCAATCAGGTCAGCTTTAATTATTTCAAGTTCTGCCTTGAGTTCGGCTGAAACGATACCATCCAGGTTATGGAATGGAGCGAGGGCAACACCACCATTGGCGAGGTTACCGACACTGGAGCCGCCCTGGAAGGTGCCGTCGACAGCGGACTTGATGACATTGAACGTGGTCACGTCCATCAGTTTCATAACGGAGGTGATGGTGATGTCAGAAAAATCGGGGGCGGTCAGGTACCAGTCGGAATCCACACCGATGATGTAGGCATTGCCACGAGCCTTTACGGCAGCGGCAGCGCCCAGGCCAACAGGTCCGGCAACGGGCAGGATAACGTCTGCGCCCTCATCCATCAGGGAGACTGCCATCTCATAACCTTTTTGCTGATCGGAGAAGTCATTGGTGAAGAAGCCATTACTGTAGGTGACATCCCAACCAAGGGCAACAACAGTGGTACCGTGTTTCCCATTATAGTAGTCAACGCCGCGGGTAAACCCATCCATGAAGATGGAGACGGTGGGGATATTCATGCCGCCAAAGGTGCCAACGACACCGGTCCTGGTCACGCCAGCAGCCAGGTAGCCAGCCAGGAAGGCGGCTTCATCGGTCTGGAAGGTCTGACCAACAATATTGGGGATCACAGGGGAGTAACCATAGTCAACAATGGAGAACCTGGTGTTGGGATTGGCTTCAGCAGCGGCCTTGGTGGCATCGCCCAGCAGGAAACCGACAGTGATGATGATGTCGCATTTTTCTTCCATAAATGCGTTGATGTTCTTTTCGAAATCAGCGACTTCTTTTGACTCCAGGTATTTGGCTTCCACATTTAACAGATTGGCAGCATCCTGGGCACCCTTCCAGGCGGTTGCATTGAAGGACTTGTCATCCACGCCACCGGTGTCGGTTACTTGACACACTTTAAATTTAGTTGGGTTGGTTACTATGGCCGCCTGGGGATTGGTTGGAACTGTAGTTTGACCAATGAGACCCTCAATAATTTTGGAGGAGATTGCGCATAAGAGGACAAGAATAATTACAACAGCAATTCCTATCCAAACAACCCTTTTTTTCTTGTGAGTCGGATGGTTTGATTCAGTTTCTTGTCCCTTTCGATTACGTAAACCCTGTCCAGAATCTTCAATTTCTGTCGGAGATACGGGTGGAGGAATGGTCGGGAAAATCGTCGGAGGCGGCGTCTGATGGTCCTTAATCGATTCGCTTTCAGTCTCTCTGTTAATACCTATTGTGTCTGTCAACATAGGTTGTTGCTCAACTTCAACTGTTGCTTCATTTGATTGTGAACCACGTAATATTTTCCGTGCTTCGTTATTCACTTCAACACCAATTTCGTCGGGTGTAACGTTTTCAATTATCACTTTTCCGTTCTCTATCTCCTTTAACCCCTTCAGAAACTCTTTTGCATTTACATAGCGCTCCTTGGGGTCTTTTACCAGAGCTTTTTCAATGACCTGGCGAATCTCACCAGGAGTTCCGGTAGGGAATTCCTCGGGAATTTGCGGACCATCCACCAGGTGCTGGGTGATGATCTCATCTGTGGTGTCACCATCAAACAGGACTTTGCCTGTCAGCATTTCCACCAGGATGCAACCCAGGGAATATACATCTGTCGCAGGAGTGGCAGGGGGCTTGCCGCGCCATAATTCAGGAGCGCGGTAGGCAGGTGTCCCGGCGATTCCCATGCTTGAAGTAACACCTGAGGTTTGCACGGCGCGAGCCAGGCCGAAATCTGCTACCAATGCATACCCCTGGTTGTCGAAAAGGATATTTGCGGGTTTCAAATCCCGGTGGACCAGTCCTTTTTCGTGGGCCACCTGCAACCCTTCGCAAACCTGCTTCAGGATATAAATAGTTTCTTTGAAAGGTATTTTGCCATCAGCCAGTATCCTGGATTTCAGGCTTCCGCTAGAAAGATGGCGCATTGCTATTAGTAAGCGCCCATCGATTTCCCCCATGTCATAGATGGGGACGATGTTGGGATGCTCGAGGGAAGCGAGGGTGCGGGCTTCCTTGATAAAGCGTTCTACAAACGTTTCATCCACCATCAGCTGCGGGTGCAGGATCTTCAGCGCCACCTCGCGACCCAGCGACGTATCCGTGGCGCGGTAGACTGTGCCGAAGCCGCCCTTACCGAGCTGTTCATGTAGTTCGTATTTCCCGAGTTGCGTCATTTGCCTTCCTTTTCCTTCACCTCAACACGTTTGGTAGAGCCGCAGATCGGGCAGGGACCATGAGAGGGGAGTTCAGCGCCGCAATTGCCGCACTTGTCAATCATTTTCGGTTTCCTGCGCCGGGTGGTCAACAGAATGCCCACCAGAGCCAGCAGCACGCCTACACCGATCAGGATGCGGCTGCGCAGGGAGGGTGGAGGCGGAGTTTCCGGTGTCGGTTCGAGGGTCGGGACCGGGGTGGGCAGCACGGCTGTGGGGGCTGTTGTAATCGTGGGAGAGGGTGCGGTTGTGGGCGCGATGAGCGGCAGGGCTGGCAGGCTGTAATCAACCGATCCTTCTCCCTGGCTGGCGGCGATGCGCAGGGACAGCTTGTGCCCGGCCTGTCCATCTGTGAAACTTGAAATGTAAGACGCACGGTAAACCGTTTTGAGCAGGCTGGCCATGTTATTGAACTGGCGGCTCAGCTCCGAGGAGATGGGTGTGAAAGCATAGAACCCGCCCGTCTCGCTGGTGAGGCGCTGCAGGTAAGCGCTGTCAATATCTTCGCCGAGGGCGATGACGAAAATGGGGATGTTGCCCTGCTGTGCCAACTTAATGGGAGCCTCAGGGTCACCAACTTCAGGCGGTTCATTGCGCCCGTCAGTGAACACCAGCACAGCCCGGTGTCCGGGGGGCAGTTGCGCGGTCCAACTTACGGCTTTTTCAACGGCATTGTAAAGTTCGGTTGCGCCGCCGGCTTGCAGACTCTCCACCAGCGCGTAAGCATCAGTCAGGTCGCTGGAGAAGGGCACCTCAAGTGCCGGGTCAATCGCAGCCGGGTCGGTGTTCACCTGACTGGAGAAGGACAGCACAGCGGCCTGGTCAGACTTTCCCAGGCGGTCCAGGAAGCGTGCTGCGGCGCTCTTGGCGTCCAGCAGGGGTTGACCGGCCATGGAACCGGAGGTGTCCAGCACCAGGGCGACTGCCAGGTCAGCGGCGGTGTCCGCCGCGAGGGATGCGGGATGAAATTCTTGATTCCCGTCCTCCTGCAGGAACACTTCCCCTGCCTCCAGGCCGGAGAGAGGGATGCCGTTGGCATCCCAGGCGCTGAACTCCACGTTCATGGCTGGGAATGCGCTGGTATCCACCCGACTGATATTTATATTGATCGGGTTGGCAGCCAATACGGTCACCGAAAGCAGGGCCACCATAACAAGGGCGGAAAAACTGGCAATACTTGATTTACGTCTCATGTGTCCTCCCCGGACTACTTAACGTCTTTGAACTCGTTGTTGCAGTACTGACAGAAGCGCGAGGTGACTTCCACGGTTCGTCCGCATCCCGGGCAAACCTTGGTGTCCTCCTCGTCCTCGGGTTTGGATATGCGCCCACCGTGAATGACCTGCCCGCTTCCGCCGCCGGTGATGACCACCGGGCTGGAGTCTTTATTTGCGTAGGCGACGCTGACCGTAGTGACTGCATCCAAACCACTTTTACTGGTTTGCTGTAACCTGTCGAGAGCATCTTTGTGGGCTTCATTCAACATTCGCTGGTACTCTTTGCTCTCGCCAAGCAATTTCTCGTACATCTCATGTTCCACCTGGCTGGCTTTGCCTTCTGCGATGGCGCGGTATTTTTCCTCGAACACGCGCGCCACGTCCGGGCTTTTTGCGGCTGCCATAGCCAGGATCTGTTCTTCGCTCATGTCTTTGAAGTGCTCTTCCTGCTTAAGATCCCTCAACAAGGTGGCCTGTTCGATGGGAGAGGCTGCGATGAGGGCTTCTGTGCCCAGCTTGCCCAACTGCTCCAGGCGCTCCAGTTCCATGCGGTGCCTGGTCTCCATCATTTGGATCTCGCGGTCAATATTGGCCTTGGCTTCATCATTGCGCATTTTCAGAGCATGTTCTTCCTCCAGCCACTGCAGTTCCTGTTTTTCACGTTTAAGCTTGATCAACAGGTCAATTGCGTCGTGACCTTCGTCAATACCCATTTTATGGATGGCACTCCGGTGGCGCATCTCGGCTTCCCATTTTTGCTCTTCGATCGCCAGGGTTTTCTCAGTGCGGATGCGCTCCAACTCAAGCTGGTAATCCTGTTCCTGCAAGCTTAACTCGCCGTTTTGCTTGATCTTGATAGCTCTAATATTAAATTCCTGCTCAACATCCGCCTTGGCCAGCAGGAAGGCGCGCTCGCGGTCGTGATCTTCCGCGGCTTCCTTCCAACCCTTGAGCAGGTCCTGTTTTTCCTTCTCGGTGAACAGTTTTTCGCGGTCGATCTCCTCAATGAATTTTTCGAAGTCACGCGCGGAGCGAACTTCGTTCATCTTGTCAGTCTGAGCCGTGCGGCGGATGCGTTCATAGAGGGCGATTTTGCGCTCTTCAAGTTCAACTTTCGCGGTATCCTTCACCAACTCCTGCAGGTCCACCCTGCGGGCGATGTCATCCAGCAAGGCCTGGCCGCTCAGGTTAGCTTCCTGCTCCTGCGCCAACAGGGAGAAGCTGGCCTTGATTCCGCCGATCTTCTCCTGTGCTGAAAGGTCCATTTCAGCCGTGCGCAGGTTACGTAACACAAGCCCGAATTGATTGAACGTGGCTCGCAGCCCCTCTTCGACAGCGAGTTCCAGTTCCTTTCGAGTGGCAGGGTTGTTCACCAGTTGTTCGAGGGTATGGGCGCGGAAATACTGGTCAGCGATGGCTTCCACTTCTGGACCTACGTAATTGCGTAATTCCTCGACTGAGTATCG
>DAONEZ010000001.1:0-47801 GCA_035403345.1 Anaerolineaceae bacterium | reverse complement strand
CTGTTGAACTGCTTCACCAGCGTGCCGTTGATGTAGAATTTGAAGGTCTTGCCGTAGGCATCCACTTTGAGCTCATTCCAGCCGTTCTTGATGATGGCCGGCGTGGCGGTCCAGTCCTGGATCATAGTGTGCGAGCTGCCGTTGTAGTACATCACTGCAAATTCGCCGTTGTTGGTATAACCGAACATGTAAGCCGGGTACCATTCCTCGTTGCCAGCTTTCACCAGGCTTCCGGCGCGCACAACGATGTAATTGGGCTTGCTGCTGTTCTCGCGCTTCACCAGCGCACTGAAGTTGAAGTCAGAGAACTGACCCTTGTTGTAATAGATCGACGAGAATTTACCCGGCAGACCGTTGGTGTACAGGTGCTTGCCGTAGATCGTGGCCCAGCTTGCGCTGCCCAACTTTGACCAGCCAGGCTTTGATCCGTTAAAAGGTGCAGTGAAGGGCTGGGGAGAGACGTAAAAATCGGTGAAGTAAGTCCAGGCCGTCCAGGTGTTGAAGCCGATGCGCGCGCGCACACGCCACTGGTAGTGGTTGAGACCCAGGGTGAAGGCGGGTTCCTTCTGGCAGGTGGTCGCGCCGCAGACATCCGCGGCTTCGGGGGTTTTATCCAGCACCTTGGTGCCGTTAAGAAACACCTGGTACTGGTACATGGTGGCGTTGGTTACCTTCGTCCACTTGTAAATGGGGGTGGTGTCCAGCGTGGTCATTTTGGGTCCCAGGATGGTGGGTACGGTGACGGCCGCGGCGGGCGCGCTGCCGGCGGAGACCGCTCCGGCGGGCAGGATGGCCGACACGAACAGTGCCAGCGCGATGGCCATGGTCAGAATGCTGACCCGGATGGTTTTCTGATTCATTTGGATCCTCCTGTGTGGCAGGCGCGGCGAACAGGTTGATGTCCGCACCCGCTTGTGATATTTCCATCATAAAACGGGACGGGCAGGCTGTCAACCATAAGGGAACAGTGATTGGTGCATAGTGGTTGGTGATTAGTGGATAGTAATCAGTAATTAGTAATCTGGGACAAAACGAGAAGAGAGAACCGAGAACTGACTTCGAAAATTGTGAACAGTGAATAGTAATTATGAAAAAAGAAAACCAGGATAAAAGAACCGTGAAGTGTTCTTCACGGTTCCCGGTTATCAGGCTATAGTTTTCTACGGGTTCCGGAATTGCCATTAATAAATAAACAATTTTATGTCTTTCGATTTTTTTTCCGTGGTTTTCGTGTTCTGGTCTTCTTCTGTGATATCTGTGTTATCTGTGGATTGATTCCGGTTTACTCAATGAGGTAGACCGAGACCCAATCCACATACATGGTTGTGGGTGTGCTGCCGGGGTTTTTCATCTCAAAGCCCAGGAAACCGATGCTGTAGGAACTATCCTTGAGCGAAACCAATAGTTGGTCATTCATGTAGTAATCTAATTTGTTCCCATCCACCACCACGCGCAGCCAGTTCCAGTTGCTGTAACTGCCATTCTTGTGGATATAAGGTGAATAGGTAGGACCGGCCAGCGCGGTGCGTGATTCGTCCTTGTTCATCTTCCACACGGCATATTTGCCATTTGAGTAGTAGCCGAACAGGTAGCCGCTGTACCAGGCCAGATCAGTGGCCTTAACGTGGCTGTCCATGCGCACCGCGATGTAAGCCTCGGGGTAAACCCCACCCACCGGGCTGCCTTCCACTTTAAGTTTGGAGCTGATCTCATAATCGGCGTAAGCCCGGCTCCAGGTGTAATAGATCGAGGAATACTTTTGCGGCAGCCCCTTGGAGTAGATAGCCTTGTCGCTCACGCTCCATTTTCCGCCGGCTTTGGTCTCCCACAGCATCATATCTCCCGGGAAACCGTCGCGGATGTTCCAGGGCGGACGTGAGATGATGAAGGACTTGAATGCAGAAAAGGGGTTCCCTTTTACATTAACGCGCCATTTGTACCCTACGATCATGAGACTTTTCGCTGGCGTGTAGGCACAGGTGCCAGCACTGCAATTGGTCGAGGCAACGTCCTCGATGTATATTCGCTCGGAGTTGCGCCAGACCTCGAGCTGGTAGGTTTTCGCCCCGGTCACCGCGCTCCAGGTGAAGGTGGGAGTCTTATCCGTGATGATGCTGGTGGGGGAAAGCGGGGTAGGGATGGTGATCTGCCTGGCGCTGACGCTGGCGGCAGGCAGAAACACACCGGCAAGTAGCGTGAGAGCGATCCATGCAGTGATGAGTACAACGATCGAACGGGTTCTCTTATCCATCTTCCCTCCAAATGAGCTATTTGTAAAAATCTTACAATATGTAGCCATCAAAGTCAAATAGTTGGAAATAAAATGGCAGGCTTTGCTTCGCCTGCCATTTTGAAGGTTCCTTCCCCGGTACTTATGGAAGCGGCTCGATGGTGAGCCAGTCCGCGTAGAACTTTGTTTGCACTGCGCCGTGGTTGACCATCTCAAAGCCAAGATAACCGATGGAATAGCTGCTGTCAGTGACGCTCCCGACTGGTTTCCCGTTTATGAACAGGTAGAAATTGCTCTTATTGGCTGACACCTTGAAGTTGTTCCAATCAGAGGTTTTGATCAGGCTGGTAAATGTGGGCGGGATGAGCGCAGTCCAGGTGCCGTTGGGTTGCATCTTCCAGAAACTATATTTACCGTCGCGCGAATAACCGAACAGGTAACCGCCGTACCAGCACTGCGTGGCAGCGTTCACGTTGTTCTTCATACGCAGCGCCAGGTAAGCCTCGGGGTATCTCCCGCCGGAGGGAGCGCCGGTGATCATCATCTTCGTCTCGGCAATGAAGTTGTCATAAGTGCTGCTGACGTAGTGCACAGCAGCCGAGCATTTGTCCGGTAAGCCTTCTGATACCAGGTAACCCTGCTTGCCGCCATCATATTGCGCCCACCAGGTTCCGCCGGACTTACGCTGCCAGTGGTACATGAGTCCGTAGGTAAAGTGGTGCGCTTTGTAATCAGTAGCGCGAATGTAGAACATGGTCAGGGGCGACCAGGCAATTGTTGAGCCTGAGACGCGCACGCGCCAGCGATAACCGTAACTCTGCAGCTTCTGCGCGGGGGTGTAGGAGCACGTGCCCGAATAACACGCCCCCAAACTGCTGACCGTATAGCTATAGACCACCGTGTTGCTGTATTCCTTCAATACCTGCAGCACGTATGAAGAAGCGCCGCTCACCTGCGTCCAACGGTAGGTGGGGGTGGTGTCGGTGATGACCTTGTTGGGCTCAAGCGGCTGCGGGGCAGATACGGCAGCCGGAGAGGTCGAAAGGGCGAAAGCTGGGGTGGTTTGTGTGACCAATGTGGCCATCAACAGAGTGAACATCAGAAATCCAAACAGGACGGATTTCGCGCCCGTTTTAAGAATCATAAAGTTTACCTCCGGTCGAAAAGATCAGATGCCAGGCAGAGGTATTATAACCGTTTCACCTTCCCGCGGCTTCGTTCCGATAATCCCTGAGCTTTCCAAGCACTGATAGTTTTGCCCAATCCACCATGAGAGTTGTGAAGGAACCGGAGTTCTTGAACATGGTTATCCCTACATATCCCCGGTCGTAGGTATCATCTATAACAGTGGCAACGTGGTCACAGTTAATGTAGAAATCAAAGCGATCCCCCTGCGCGACCACTTCCAGTTCATTCCAGGCATCCAGAATTATAGATGAAGAGGGGGTGTAATCATGCAAGGTAGTGTAGGACTCAGGAGCATCATAACGGAGGATGATGAATTGCCAATCCTCCCCAAGGCAGAATAGATACCCCGGATACCAATCGTCATATTCGGATCCAGTCAATGAGCCCATGCGGAATGCCAGGCAGCTATTCCCGTTCGGGTGATAGCGATTCACCCAGGCGGTGTAGCGGAAGTCTTTGAATAACCCGCTGGAACGATAAAGCGACGACCACTTCATCAGTTCACCATGCGCAATCACTTTCGCGGGCTGGAGCATCCATTTGGCAGCGCTCCTGGACTTCCACCCTGCCATTGAGCCGTTGAAACTGGAATCGAATGATGGAGCCGACACGAAGAATACCGCGTATTCTGACCACGGCATCCAACTACCTGAGACCCTGGCACGCACCCGCCATTTGTGGGTCTCAAAGGTCAATACGAGGGTTGGCTTATGCGAACAGGCAGATGTACCGCACACGGTTGCAGGAAGCCTTACATCCGCCAACCTGGTCGTATCCTTGTACACCTGGTACTGGTAATTCGTCGCGCCAACGACTTTTGTCCAGGTATAGGTTGGAGTCTTCGATTCGATCGTGTTGAGAGGTCGTAGCGGGGCGGGGACATTCGCTCCAGCCGTCTCTCCCTGGGCACTCACTCCGGCTTCAGGCAGGATCGATGCGGCCAGGAACGTCACCACGACCAGCATCAAAATCAGAGGAGACGGTTTAGTGTGCATGTTTTTCTCCCAAACAGGTATCCATATTTTCATTTCGGGTCGATGGTCCTGGTTCGTAAAATTTATGTGGCAACGGTGAGGGTAACTGGACTCCAATTAAATAATACGACTTTAACTGGCGAAAAACAATCTGTCGGGCAAGTAGACTGGATTTGAACTCCATGAAATTACAATAAGGGTAGAATCACCCTTTTTCGCATTCGACGTAAAGACGGCTTTTAAAAACCAATAGAGAGGATGCAATTGGAAACCTTGGCTTGCCCGGCAGCCCATGTGTTACTTATGCCAGGTACCCGTAGAAGTATTGAAGGAGAGCGATGAAGGGTGTGTTAATTTATCAATATCAGATGTGAACTTTCAATCCAGTTAACCGCTTATGGGTGAATGGATAGTTGCCATCGAGGTCAATATTTGAATAGGAGGCGGGAAACAAGTCCGCCTCCTTTGTATTGACGAAGCACTAAAACTGGAGTCTACTGGGGGGTCTTGATCACATCCAGTTTGGCGTAATCCATGTAAAAACCGTAAGTTAAAGATGCTGGATTGCGGTAGGTGGCAACACCTACAAAGCCGCGTAAGCGTTTCTCTGAACTGGTATCAGTAAAGTTGTAAACCAGCATGTTGTTGATGTAATACCAGAACTGGTTGCCGACAGCTTTTACTCTCAGGGTATTCCACCCATTCTGGTTAACAGCCGGGGTGATCAATCCACTGACAATTTCCTGCTCCCCGCCGTAACTTGCCACTCGCCAGATTGCGTAATATCCCTGGTTGTTATATCCAAAATAGTAACCCGGGTACCATTTATCCATTGATAGACCCACGGTAGATCCCATTCGGACTGCCAGGTAAACAGGATCATTGCCGTAGCGCCAGACCTGGGCAGAATAGTCAAAATCGGTATATTGCCCGCCTGTATAGTAAGCATTGGTCCACTTGTCGGGGAGCCCTTCGGTATGATAGGAAAAACCACTCAAGTCCCAAGTTCCGCCGGATTTTCGCGCCCATCCCCCCGTGCTGCCGTAGTTGAACTGGGTATCAAATGAGGGCGCGGAGATGGTAAATGTCCTGAATGCAGAGTAGGCCCCCCACGCACCTCCTACGAAGGCACGCACGCGCCATTTGTAAACGTTGTAGCCAAGGGTCAGGCTAGGGGTTTGAAAACAGTACACCGCTCCGCACACGCTGCTTTTAACCGTTTTATCCAGCAGTTTCGTAGTGCCTTTAAATACCTGGAATTGATACTTGGTGGCTGTATAAACTCGGGTCCACCGGTAAAGAGGGGTGGTGTCAGTGATGGTACCCAGCGGGGTGGTTGTCACAGGGATGTAGCTGATGGTCCTGCCCGCTTGTGAGGCAGAAACACTGCCAACCGGCAGGAGAGCAGCTATCAGCACAACCAGCATCAACAAAGAACCGAACAGGTGCAGCTTTTTCACATCTCCTCCAATTCTCACGATAATAAAGAGTATTAAGATATTTATTATCATAATAATACGGGATTTTTCCAGCAAAGTCAAGCAAGAGGATCGATCTGTCCACACCAATATTTAGGATTAATTGTCGTATGGTGGATTAAATAGGCAGGTTCCTTGAGAACCTGCCTTTGTACGATAGGTTGCAGGACCTATTGCGCGGTTTCCTTTACTACCAACTTGGCCCAATCTACGTAGAAGGTCTGGGATGCTGTTGAATTGCGATAACTGGCGATCCCGACGTACCCCCGGGGGAACGTGAGGTCTGTAAAGAATTTCATCAGGCTGCCGTTTACATAAAACCAGAATTTGTAACCGATCGCCTCTACAGTTATAACATTCCAGCCCATCTTGTTCACCGGGCAGGCTGGTTTGTAGAAGAGGGTGGTAGAGGAACCTGTTGTGCTCATTTCAAAAATGAAGCAGTTTCCCCAGTTGTCATAGCCGAAATAGTACCCCGGATACCAGCGTCCATTGGTGGGCAGGGTATTCGATCCCATGCGGATGACCAGGTAGTTGGGGGAATACCCTGAAGGTCGTTTCATATTGGCGGAATACTTAAAATCGGTGTACTGACCGCTGGTGCGGCGCAGGGTTGACCACCAGTTCGCCATACCCAGGGTGTAAATATATGTGGACGACTTGTAATAATCCTTGCCGGACATCTTGGCCCAGCCGTTCATCTCGTTATTGAAAGTGGACGAGAAACTTGGCGGCGAAACGGTGAAGTTCATGTAAGCCGACCACGCTTTCCACGAGCCATCGATCCGGGCCCGCACGCGCCACTTGTAGGCGTAATACCCCAGGGTAAATGCCGGTGTCCGTTCACACAGGCTGTCTGAGCAAATATCAGCATCGGGTGACTTATCCAGCACTTTTGTGCTGCCTTTCCACACCTGGTACTGGTACACCTCCGCGCCGAACACCGGTGTCCACTTGTAAGTGGGGTTCTTCGCCAGGATGGTATCGTGCGGGCTGAGCAGCACGGGAACGATCCCTCCAAGCGGCACTCCCTGTGCCTGCACTAGTGACTGCGGCAGAAAAGCAGCGGTCAGGAACGTCACCAACACCAGCAAGATCAACACGCGTGAAAACTTTGTTCTCATTTCTCCCTCCCACACAGGAATTCTCATTCCCCCTCCAGGGCAATGATCCAGGGATGAAAATAATATGTATCAACGATGGAGAAAACTGGAGTCCATTTCCATCATACAATATTCGTTGCCCAATTTCAATCATTTTCCGTTGATCATGTTAGGCGGCAGTTCAGCAGTACAATAGGTAAGTTAATTAAGGAGAAAAAATGGCGATTCCTATCTTTACCAGTGTTCATCTTGTAAAAGGGGAAGACCTGAACCATCACGGTACCCTCTACGCAGGTCGCACAGCGGAATGGTTCGTTGAGTCCGGATTCATTTCAGCCGCTTCAATGACCAAGCCTGAGAATATAGTCTGCCTGAAGATCCACGGCATGACCTTCACCCGCCCGATTAAAAAAGGCGAATTAGTGACTTTCACCAGCCGCGCGGTGCTCACCGGCGAGACCAAGATCGTGAGCAACATAGAGGTACGGGCGGGCGGCAAACTGGCTGTGCGCGGATTTATCACTTTCATCCATGTTGACCTGGATGGAAAACCGCTGCCGCACGGTATCGTGCTGGTGCCTGAATCGGATAAAGAGAAAGAATTGAGTGAAGAAGCCAAAGCTCTGACCTGACAGGTCAGGCTTTTTTTATCGGCTGGCGCAGGATGGTGCGGTTCTTCTCCGGTGCCACGCGGCGCATGTCGCTCAGGTAGATCTCATGGTGCTTGCCGGTACGCATATATCCCTGGTCGGCAATGAAGGCGTGCATGCCCGCGATAACAGTACCTTCGTCCTTGTAAGCACCAATATAGAGGATCTGCACGCATAGTCCTTCTTCAAGGGTCTCCAGGCGCGTCTCGGCCGCCAGGGGGGCTTTGCCTTTGGCGGTCAGGCTGCGGGCGATCTCCTCTATCATCTGCGGGGTAATGAAATCCGGCTGCAGCATGAGCAGCGTCCAATCCCAGTCCGCCTTGCGCTCCACGGTGAATTCGCGCATGTCCGGCATCCACCATAGTCCTTCCAATCCCATCACGGTAAAATCTACGCCCTGTGATTTCTTGAGCGCAAACTTGAGCGTGTAGGAGATGGAGTAGAGCGTTTGCAGCGCGTCCTGGAAGCGCTGCGAGGTATTGGGGTCACCATGTCCGTCGATCATCAGGTAATTCAGGGGAGGGATCTCGATTAGGGAGAAGCCTTTGGTGGAAGGGGAATACAGGGATTTATAACGCTTGCGCAGATCGATCTTTTCCATGCTCACCTCGCAGGTTCTCTGATCACTTCTTTTGGGCGGTGCTCTTTTGCACGGCTTTTTGCAGGGCGGCGATGATGGCGTTGGCCTGGTCTGCGGTCAGGTACAGGTTGCTCTCGTCATGCACGAAGATCTTCTCTTCCTCCAGGCAGGATTCGGTGATGCGGACGCAGATATTGTCATCCAGGTCGCAATCCGAGCCCTCGTAAAAGATCTCGAGTTGCAGGGATTCATCCAGCAGGGGGATAACGTTCATACCAACCTCCTCGGCAGCGTGTTTTCACCTATAGTATATGCAGAAATCAGGCTGGTTTCAACTCCCTGGATGAGTGAACCCGCAAGTTTATACCGGGAAAGGGTTATAATTATCGCCTAAATCCACCCTGGAGAATAATGATGGGCTTTATCCTTTTTAAACTGAATTATCTTGATCCCGGTTCGGGCAGCTTGTTGGTGCAATTACTGGCTGCCGGTTTGTTGGGCGGCCTCGGTATTCTGGCGAAGGTCTTCTGGGGGCGCATCCGCGCCTTCCTCAAGGGCGAAAAATATGTACCGCCGCAGCCTACTGAAGAGGAAAAGGAAAAGCCCGAGGAATGAACCCGGACTTTGAACGCAGTTCAGCTTCGTTCCGCGACCCGAGCGGGTTCATCTTCCGCCGCGAGGGAACCTTATACCGCCAGGTAAACCAGGTTTACCGCGCAGCTTATGACAAATTCATGACCGGTGGACTTTACGACGCGTTGGTCAAGTCCGGAATGCTCATCGCACACAGTGAGAGCACCACCGCGCCTGCGCTTCCGGAGTTAGCCTACAAGGTGCTCCAACCGCAGGTGGTGCCGTTCATCTCCTACCCCTATGAGTGGAGCTTTTCACAGATCAAAGACGCAGCCCTGCTCACCCTGTCGGCGGCGCGCCTGGGTTTGGAAAAGGGGATGCTGCTCAAGGACGCCAGCGCTTACAACGTCCAGTTCATCAACGGCAAGCCCATCCTGATCGATACGCTTTCATTTGATAATTATAAGGAAGGCGCTGCCTGGGACGGCTACCGCCAGTTCTGCCAGCACTTCCTGGCACCGCTGGCTTTGGCATCACTGGTGGATATCCGCCTGACGCAATTGCTGCGGGTGTACATCGACGGCATTCCGCTCGACCTGGCAGCGCAGCTGCTGCCTGGCAAGACAGCCATTGGCCTCTCCGGGCTGGCGCTGCATATTCACCTGCACGCCAGGGCGCAAAAGCAGTACGCCGACAAACCGTCCGCTCAGGCAAGCGCTGTGCAGATGAGCAAGGGCGCATTGCTCAACCTGTTCAACTCGCTGGAAAAGACCATCCAACCACTCAAATGGGAGCCGAAAGGCACCGAGTGGGGGGCTTATTACCAGGCCACCAACTATTCCGATGACGCCCTCAAAGCCAAGGGGGCCATCGTGGGCAGCCTTATTGAGCAGGCTGCACCAAATACCGCCTGGGACCTGGGCGCGAACAATGGCTTGTTCAGCCGCGAAGCCTCGCGCCGCGGTATCGAGACCATTGCCAGCGATATCGACCCGGCTGCCGTGGAGCAGGATTACCTGGCGCTCAAAGCCGGCTCAGAGCAGCACCTGCTGCCTCTGGTCATCGACCTCACCAATCCCAGTTCCGCGCTCGGTTGGGCTCATGCCGAGCGGGATTCATTCCTGGACCGCGGTCCGGTTGACCTGGTGATGGCACTGGCGCTCATTCACCACTTGGCCATTTCCAACAATGTGCCGCTGGATTCGGTGGCGCAATTCTTCGCTGCCGCCGGTAAATGGGCGATCGTTGAATTCGTCCCCAAGAGTGACTCGCAGGTCAAGCGCCTGTTGGCCACGCGCAAGGATATCTTCGACCAATACAACGAGGCGGGCTTTGAAAAGGCTTTCGCCGGCTGTTTTGATCTGATGGCCAAGGAAGCCATTCCAGGCAGCGACCGCACGTTGTACCTGTTCAGGCGGAAAGCCTGACATAAGTAGATACTTGAAGATCCCTGCACCACGCCGGTGCGGGGATCTTTTGTTATTAAATAGACTGGTAATTGAATCTTCTATTGATTTGTGAGAGTGAAACAGGCACGCACTTCGCCTACTTCGATGTGCCGCCAGTTATACACCGGTCGACGGGTGTATTCTTTCAGGCTCTCAAGCTGATCAGAGGAAAGAGCACCAAGTTGATACAGGGCTTCCACCGCAGCGGTGGTGCGCGCGCGGCTGCCGCCCAGGTCGCCATCTGAGATCTTGAGGGTGATGCCGTAGGCCGGGCTGCCCGCGCCGCAAGCTCCGGGAATCACCGCCACAGCCTGGTAACCCTCCGCGCCGCCCTTGGTGAGGATGCGGCCGGCTCCGGCGGTCATCAAAGTCGTGTCGAACGCGCCGGGTCCGGCCACCATGTCCGGGTTGGTGCACATGGCGTTGAAGATGCGCTGCAGGGCAGAGCGGCGCGGCTCAGTCAGCAGCGAGGGATCGGCCAGGCGGGCAAAGGACAGTGCCCCAGCGCGCAGCGGAACGGCAAAAACAGGGGCGGAGCAGCCGTCGGTGCCCAATTCAATCTGTTCCAGGGGGACATCCGTCATCTCGCTGAAGGTGCGCAGGATGCGCTGCTGCAGGGGATGGGCCGGGTTGATGTAGTCCGTGGTGGGGTAACCGAACAACAGGCACTGCGCCAGCATGCCGGTGTGCTTGCCAGAGCAGTTATGGCGCAGGGGAGAGTTAGGTTCGTGGTTCAGCAGCATGCGCTCGGCCGTGGCTGGGTCACTAGGGGTGTGCATGCCGCACAGCAGATCATCAGGCGTGACTCCCAGTTTGGCCTGGAGGCCTGTAATGACGCGCACGTGCTCATCCGTGCCGTGGTGCGAGGCGCACATGACCGCCAACTCACGCTCGGTCAGCCCTAAGCGCTCCATGCCGCCGTGCTCCACCAGAGGCAGAACCTGGAAAGGCTTGGAGGAGGAGCGCAGGAAGACCACGGCGTCGGGGTCGCCTACCGATGCAACCAGGTTGCCGAGTGGATCGCAGACAGCCAGCGAGCCGTAATGGATGGATTCGACGACGGTGCCGCGCGTGACTTCAACCAGGGGAACATGTTGAGGATGGGGCATAAGGGTCCTTTTTAGGAAAAATGCTTGCGCTTTGATTTTACACCAGGCGAAAGGTGGAAATAATAATGATGTCCGCAGATAGCACAGATGATACTGAAAAGAACAAGAGCCGAACACGAAAACCACAAAATAATCGAAAAACACTTATAAAATCTTATAGAAAGTCATTAAAAATGATCTTAAAAATCCGAGAAATTCGTGAAATTAGTGGATCGATCTTAAGTTCAGAACACTAAAACCACGAAAGAGGACCAAAGACACTAAAAATACAATTAAAAATTCAAAGAATTCGCGCGAATTCGCGGATAAGTTGTTCATTCAGAAGGTCCGGATTTACCAAAAATAAACCAATCCAATCTCTGTTTCCTGTATATTACATGCAACAACAGGCAAGAATAAACATTTAGAAGTTCAAGGAGAAAAAATGAAAAAGAAAATGGTTCGTGTTTCTATATTGGTTAGCCTGGCAGTGCTGCTCGTTTTTGGCGCTTTCACAATAGAAAATGTTCAGGCTGGTTCCCTGGGAACATCCGGGAATGGGTACGGCAATGGGATCGGACGAGCTTCAGGGACTCTTGGAAACTGCTCGCCCATCGGCAACGCTGAAAACGGCTACCTGGGTTATAACCAGTCCGGGTCACTGATCGACAATCTCCCCCTGGGTGAGTTGAGCCAGGCAGAGAAGGATGCGCTGCTGTACATGCGCGAGGAAGAAAAGCTGGCCCATGATGTGTACACTGTTTTAGCTAAAAAATGGGATCTGGCGGTATTCGAGCGGATCGCCGCGAGCGAACAGGTACACGCGGATGCGGTTCTTGAACTTCTCGACCGTTATGGCGTCGCTGATCCTGCCTCCACGAAAGCCGGCGTTTTCACCAATGCTGACCTGCAGGCTTTGTATGATGAGTTGATCGCCAAAGGTCAAACCTCCCTCAAGGACGCCTTGCTTGTGGGCGGGGCCATCGAAGAAGTGGACATCCTCGACCTCGATGAGCGCCTGGAACAGACTGATCAGCAGGACATCCAGGTTGTGTTCGAGAACCTGCGTAAGGCTTCCTACATGCATCTGAACGCCTTTGCCACCAACTACCAGGTTCAGACCGGCACGACCTACCAGCCGCAGTACATGACCGAGGAGGAGTACGCAGCCACCCAGGTGACGCGCGGAAACTCCGCCATGGACAGAGGAGCCGGCATGCGCGCTGGCGGGCAGGGACGCGGCCGGGGCAGGTAATTCTGAAAATTTTATCGAATCAGGCACAGGGCAGGAAGATTACCTGCCCTGTATTTCTTAATATTTGAAATTATTATGAATATTGGTATATTAAAAGACTTGACATATTGTGTGATATACAGTATACTGTAAGCATGAAAACACAAAACCAGAACGAGCAGTTGGACAATCTTTCACAGGAGTTGAGGCGGGGTGCCCTGCCTCTGGCGGTGCTGTGCATGTTGCAGGAAAACAAGTACGGCTATGCCTTGATCGGGGATCTGACCGCGGCCGGGGTTGAGATGGACCAGGGCACGTTGTACCCCATGCTGCGCCGGCTCGAATCCCAGGGATTACTGCAGAGTTCCTGGGTGGTGGATGGTGCCAGACCGCGCCGGTACTACGTGATCAGCCCGCAGGGCAGGGAGGTATTGGCTTCCTTGTCCGGAGAATGGCAGAAGCTCAGCCGCGTGGTGCAGAGTCTTTTGGAACAGATTGAAAAGTAAACGGAGGAAAGAATGAACCTAGTTGAACGTTATTTACATGCAGTGGGTCGCCGCCTGCCCGCGAAGAACCGCGCGGACATCCTGGCCGAACTGCGGTCGCACCTGAACGACACCCTCGAAGAGCGCTTCGGCGGACAGGCCAGCGAGGAGGATGTAGCAGAGCTGCTCAAGGAGACCGGGGAACCCACAAAGGTGGCAGCTTCTTACACCGGCGGCCGGCAGTACCTGATCGGACCGGAGCTCTATCCAGTCTTCCGGATGGTGGCTCTGATCGTCCTGGCAGCAACGATCGGCGGGCAACTTGTTGCGATTGCCGTGGGGTTGTTGGCTGGCGAGGCGCATGCCGCAGGCTGGAACGCCTGGGCCGGGCTGGTCAATAGCATCCCTGCTGCCCTGGGTTCCGTGGTGATCGTTTTCCTCATCCTGCAGCACTTCGGAGTGAATCCCGACCTGAAGGAAAAAGAGGCATGGGATCCGAAAACCTTGCCGGCGTTCGAGGAGGATGAAAAAGTCAAACCATCCGAGCAGATCGTGGGCATCGTTTTTGGCAGCATTTTCCTGGGCTTGCTGGCGGCTTTCCCCGGCAAAATTGGCTTCATCACGTTCCCGGGCGGCGCGTTCTACCCTGACCCGGTCATCGCACAATACATGGGCTGGATCATCCTGGCGCTGCTGGCCGGCATCGGATTGAATGTGTACTTGTTGTGGCAGGGGCGTTGGACGACCGGCAGCCGTGTCGCCCAGGTGGCAGTCAACCTGTTGAGCATCGGCGTGTTGGTCCTGCTTTACCAGGGGCATACTGCCTGGCTGGCGGCGCACGGCTCCAGTGGATTGTTCCCCAGCCTGGTAAAGTTTGGCGAGGACATTGCTGAAAACATCCAGGTGCTGGGCATGGAAAGCTTCCGCCTTGCCTTCGGCATTGCCCTGGTGGTGACCGTGGTTGACACGGTTGTGGAACTGGTCAAGCTTGTGCGCAAGTCACTGAGGAAAGAGTCCGTCCCGGGAAATTAAGCATCATCTTTCTTGAACTCGCCCGGTATCTTAATATGAGATGCCGGGCTTTTTTTGCCTATTCTCATTTCTCAATTCTCGGTATTCTAATTGCCGCTCAAATTGCTATAATCTTAATCAGTGATGGAGGTGCTTTATGACCTGGACTGACGTTTTGAAGGGTGACAGCCTGACCTGGTTGATGGAAAGTAAGTCGCCAGCGGTGCGTCACGCTGCCGTGCGGGACCTGCTGGATACCCCGCCGGGCGGAGCCGGGTACCTGGCAGTCCGACAGGCTGCGCATGCAAGCGGTCCCATCGCGCACATCCTCGATCAGATGGACCCTGAGGGCTGGTGGCAGAAGCCCGGACCCGGGTATGGACCCAAGTACCGCTCCAGCGTGTGGGCGCTGCAACTGCTGGCGCAACTGGGTGCTTCGGTTGAAGCCGATGCGCGCATCGCGACGGCCTGCCGTTACATGCTGGATCATGCCCTGGCGGAAGGTGGGCGGTTTTCCTATAACAAGGCTTCGGGCGGCACCTTCGATTGCCTGCAGGGCAACCTCACCTGGGCACTGCTGGAATTGGGCTATTGGGACGAGCGCCTGGCCGCAGCCTTTGACTGGCTGGCACGCAGCCAGACGGGGGAGGGCGTGGCTCAAGCTGGGGAGAAACATGCGCTGGTCAAATACTATGCGTACAAATGCGGCCCCAACTTTGCCTGTGGTGCGAACGGGGGTCAACCCTGTGCCTGGGGGGCGGTGAAGGTGATGATGGCTTTCGGCAAGGTTCCGCTGGAAATGCGCACGCCCTTGATCGAACGCGGCATTCAGAAGGGCGTGGAGTTTCTATTCAGCGTTGACCCGGCCACGGCGGCCTATCCCACGCCGGGGGGCATCCCGCCCAATCGGGCCTGGTGGAAGTTCGGCTTCCCGGTGTTCTACATCACCGATCTACTCCAGCTTGCCCATGCGCTGGCTGCCCTGGGATATGGTAGGGATGCGCGCCTGGCGAAACTGGTCGACTTGATCCTTTCCAAACAGGACGCCAACGGGCGTTGGATGTTGGAGTACGATTACAGCGGTAAGACATGGCTGAGCTATGGGAAGAAAGGCGAACCCAGCGAGTGGGTCACGCTGCGCGCGCTGAAATTCTTGAAATTGGCATTCGCATAGCCATTATCAGGAGAAGATTACAATGAATGCTGGTCTATTAGCTGGCAAATATGAAATTCACCCGGCTACTTCTGAGCGCTGGAACGACGTGGAGCAACTCTTTGGCAGCAACGGAGCATATGCCGGCTGCTGGTGCATGTTCTGGCGCATGCCCTTTAAGGAATACAACCACACCCACGGGGCAGGCACCAGGGCGCTGATGCAGGAACTAACTGATCATGAGCTTTCTCCTGGGCTGCTGGCGTATGAGGACGGTGAGGTAGCAGGTTGGTGCTCGATTGGCCCGCGCGAGGACTACGCCGGACTGGAGCGCTCCAAAATGTTCAAACGGGTGGATGACACCCCGGTGTGGTCCATCGTGTGCTTCTACGTGGAGCGTAAACACCGCCGCACGGGGATGATGGCACAGCTCCTGCACGGAGCTGTGGACTACGCCGCAGCGCATGGAGCGCAGGTGGTCGAAGCCTACCCCCTGGATATGGATTGCGAGTTGTTAAAGGGAAAGAAACTAACCCGTTATCAGGGTTTCATGGGCATTGCTTCGGTCTTCAGCGAAGCCGGGTTTGTGAAGGTGCAGGACGCGACGGAAACGCAAGTCATCATGCGCTACCAAATCCCGGCACCTCTCAAGAAAGGATAATATGAAAGAACTGCCAATAAGTGTAAGAATCACCCAGGTTCTACTACTGATCGAAGCGTTGATGTGGCTGATCTTAGGCGTGATCATCCTGTTGGGGCTGCACCCCGCGTTGCCCGAGGGCGGGCTGTACCGCTGGGGTATTGGCGGGATCTCCATCCTGGCGGCAGTTGTTCTGGTGGTGCTCGCGCGGCTGTTGCGCAAGCGGGTCCGCCCGGCCTGGTACCTGACCATGCTCGCGCTCTTTGCCACCTTCCTGGTGATCCTTTTCGATAACGTGGGCTGGGTGGACCTGGCTGTGATGGCGGCAGTGTTTCTTCCCATGATCCTGCTGCTTATTGACCGCGACTGGTACCTGGGGCGAAAAGCCTGACAAGTCATCCATGCTTGAACGACCGGATTACCCTGACGCGCGCATCCTGGCCGGCCTGGAGCAGCATTTTGATATTCAAGCACAGGTACTGACCTTCCTGCCGCTGGGCGCGGATGCTAACACCGCGGTCTATCAAGCCATTTCGCAGGATGGTGAATCGGTCTTTGTCAAGCTGAGGTTGAGGAACTTCTCTCCCTTTTCTGTTCACCTTCCGCATTACCTCAATTTGCAGGGCTTCCAACAGGTGATCGCGCCGCGGCTGACCCGCTCTGGCAGCCCTTGGGCAGACCTGGGGGAGGTGAAGCTCATCGTCCTGCCGTTTGTGGGTGGCAGGGATGGCTACGAGATTGCCCTGAGCGATGAAAACTGGATCGAGTTGGGGCAAACCATTCGCAAGGCGCATGACCTCAGCCTGCCGGATGCCTTGCGGAAGCAGATCCCGTGTGACGACTATTCCCTGCGTTACCGGCAGTTCCTGACCGGATTGCTGGAACGGGCAGATCGTATGGACTCAGGTGATCCAATCCTCATACAGATGGAGGAGAGCCTGCGTGGACATTCCGGCTTGCTGAAGGATGTACTCAAGCGGACTGGGCACCTGGCGCAGCGCCTGCGTGATACTCCGTGTGAGTTCGTGCTGTGTCACGCTGACTTGCATGCCGGCAACGTGTTTATCGAGAATGGCAGCGGCAGGTTGTTCATCCTCGATTGGGACGACCCCGTGTTAGCGCCCAGGGAACGTGACCTGATGTTCCCGGGCGGCGCGCAGGGCTTCCGCGGACACACGCCAGAAGAGGAAGAGCGCTTGTTCATGCATGGGTACGGCGACGTGCAGGTGGATCGCGAAGCTCTGGCATATTACCGCTTTGAGCGCGCCATTATTGACCTGGCGTTGTTCGGCGAGGTGATCTGCGATGCGCAGGAGAGCGCGGGCAACCGCGCCCAAGCGCTGGTCTATTTCAATAGTAACTTCCTGCCCGGAGGTACGATCGAAAGGGCGTATGCGGTAAAATAATATGAGGAGGGAATTATGAATGAAAAGCGGAAGATCTTGTATATCGACATGGATAATACCCTGGTGGATTTTAAGTCCGGATTGAAACGGGTCTCACCAATCTATGCAGATTTTATTGAGCGCGGCAAGGAAGATGAGATCCCCGGTATTTTTGCCCTGATGGATCCTATGCCAGGAGCCATTGAGGCGTATAAAACCCTGTCAGATCACTTCGATACTTATATCCTGTCGACTGCCCCCTGGAAGAATCCGACTGCCTGGTCGGACAAGTTACTCTGGGTGCAGCGCTATTTGGAGCCTGAAGCGCACAAGCGTTTGATCCTGACACCTCATAAGGAACTAAACATGGGGGATTTCCTGGTGGACGATGACTTCAAGGATAAGGCGAAGGATTTCCGGGGTGAGTTGATCAAATTCGGGTCAGACAAGTTTAAGGATTGGAAAGCTGTGTTGGATTACCTGCTGCCCAGGACCTGAAGTTTTGAAATCCGATAAAAAACAATGCAGGGTGCAAATCTGCACCCTGCAACAGTCCCCATGTAAGCAATCCAGTTAATCCATATCGACCGTGAAGTATTTCAGGATGGAATAGGGCCTCCAGTCGGTCCCGATAAATGCCTGAACTTTCCAGCGGTACTTCCCTTCGGGGAGTTCCTTGGTGATGGTGAAGGAGCATTTTGTCGTGTCACAATTAGCAACAGGAACGATATTCTTGTAGTACACCATGGTTGTTCCGGCTTTGAACACCTGGAAGCGGTATTGGGAGGCTCCCTCGACTACAGTCCAAGCAAATGTCGGGGTGTTGTCGTTGATGATCCCTGCCGGTTCAAGCGGGACAGGAACAACAATGCTGAAATGCTTGCGGTTGGAATACCCCCTCCATTGACCGTTGACATAAGCCTGCACCTGCCACTGGTACTTCTTTGATTCGAGCTTATTTCCGGGAGTGACTGCGCAATAGGTTGAGTAGCAGTTTTGGGCCATTACGGTCCTGGTAAATTTGGCTTGAGTATTTGTGCCTTCGAAGACCCTGAAACGATACTGGGTGGCATTTTCTACCCTGGTCCATTTGTACTCAGGCGTGGTGGTCATGATCATGTTCACTGGAGCGAGCGGCGTGGGAATGTAATTAGAGCCCCCGACCTGAGCCGCGGCGGACACCTGTTTCACAGGGATAGCGAAGGCTGAGACCAGCAGGACAATGACCGTCAAAACGGTGGCAAATACAATTGTGCGTTTCATCTTACCTCCTATTATCATTAATTCGGGAAACCAGGTTCGTTACCTGATTGAGTCATAATTAATGACGAGGAATTAATAGAAGGGATACGGTATTTTTTTATCTCGACGAAATACTCCTGGTCAGGCTATCAACCATACCTGAGCAGTAATAGATTTATATAAGGATGTTGATAAAAAATGAATCAGGAAGGACTGAGTACCATGGAGCTTGAGTTGGTCATCAGCGATGACCTCGAGGTTGCGTGGGAGTGGGCTCTTGCACTGAAACAATCAGTCAAGGGGAGATCATCAGTAGCCTGGATGCGAATTTCATTGGACATATGAGAGAATTAGTGCCTGAACTTGTTATTATGAACAGCCGCTCCCCTGATGAAGGAGATAGAGGGATTTACCTGGAGTGCCGCCTACATCCATCCATCACTCAGATATGGCAAATTACTCCGCAAAATCGCGGAATTATGCTGTATTAATCTGCCTGCCAGGTCTTTAGCAGTTGCCCAAAACTGATCAATTCAATGCCAGCTGCTTTTACTGCGGCCTTCATCTCCGCGCTGGTCAGTATTTCCAACTCACGACCGCGCGGTTCGTTATAGTCCGAGATGGCCATCAGTTCCTCGTTTACCACGGCAGGGTGGCACATGAGCTCAAAGGTCTCATGATGATGGTCGTCGCGTATCTCACGCAGGATGTGCAGCAGGTTTTCCAGGGTAGCCCCCTGGTCGCAGAAAGCGGTGATGAATTTATCCGTGGTGAGCGGCAAGCGCTGTCCCTGTTCTGGGGTGTAGCCGTACCCCGGTGCTCCTGCCAGGTGCGCGGGCAGGTATTCCGCCCCGGCGGCTGACATTTCGGCAAATGGTTTGCGTATTGGGCAACCCAGTTCCTCTGCCAGGCGCAGCATGCGCTCGAACAGGGGCGCGGTGAAATACGATGAGTGGTGGTGTGAATCCAGGTGGTCGGGCAGCGCCTCGCGCGCCTGGATGAATTTTTCCACCTGGGCGTGCCATTCCGCGCTGACCTCGTCCAGATTCAGCCCGGGCAGCCGGTCGATAAACCCATCCAGCCTGGGGAAATGCCCATCCGGCAGTACCAGCGAAGGCACCTGCTCCGGCGGCAGCTCGGGCACACCCGAGGTGAGCACCAGGTGCACGCCTACGCCCAGCCGCGGGCAGAGCTCCGCAGTCCGGGCCACCTCGGCGAACGCCGCCGGGCGGTTCATCATGGCGCTCGTGGAGGTGACGATACCCTGCAGGTGGGCCCGGCGGATGCCCTGCGCCACTCCGGGGGTATGCCCATAATCATCCGCGTTGACAATCATCCGTTTCATCCCTACACCTCCAGTGAAATCATTTAATTAGTGTATCACGTGAAGAAAAATCAGCCCCTGCCTGATAGGCAAGGGCTGAGATTCATCTATTGTGCAAAAAATACTTAGGCTTTCGGCAATTCAACAGGCTCACCAGCCAGGACGCGGGCTACGCGGCGGGCAAAGGTGGTGGTGCGGCCGTTGGCATACCCGGTGAACAGGTTGGGGTAGGTGTGGGCGAAGTAGCTGCCGGAGGAATCACCGACCAAATGCAGGCCTTCGAAGGGCACGTTGTTGGCGTCCATGGGGCGCATCTGGGTGTCGATGCGGATGCCATCGAGGGTGGAGAGCAGCCAGCCGGTCAGGCGGATGCCCATGTAGGGTGCCTTGGCGAGCGGCATCAGGCGGTAGGAATCCTTGTAGAAGTCAGTGTCTTCGCCGGCGGCGGCCAGTTCATTGTATCGCGCAACGGTGGCTGCAAAGGTTTCCGCGGGGATGTTCAGCTTGGCGGCCAGTTCTTCGGGGGTATCGGCCTGCTGCAGGTGTCCGCTTGTCTTCAACCCTTCCAGGATGGCGGTCCATTCCTGTTCGATGACTGCCAGGTCGGTCCCTGTGGATTCCAGTCCGCCGGTCTTGAAGACGTCATTGGGGCTGCCATTGGGGAAGGGATAGATGCGGGAACAGCCCATGGTCTGGTACTGCTGTACCTGTTTGAACCAATCGGCGTCCATGATGGCGCAGTAGGTTGCGCCGGGCTGGCGGGCAGCGGCATGCAGGATGAAATCATAGGGGCCAGATTCGTTGACGAAGCGCTCGCCCAGCAGGTTCACCTTGAGCCAGGGCTGTGATCCGAGCCAGAAGAACCCGGGCACGGTCATGTTGGCAGGGGTTTCGTTGGGGAGCAATCCCATGCGGTCGAACAGCATGGAGGCATGGGTTTCGTCCATGGCAGCGCCCATCCACAGGCAAGCCTTGATGCCGTCACCAGAGTTGGGGCCAGGAGCGGGGGGCATCATGAGCATGACATCAGCGGGCTGCAGGGCTTTGAGCATGTCCACGTTGCCCTGGTAACCACCGGTGGAAAGGACGATGCCTTTTTTGCCGATGAAACGAATGTACTTGCCTTCTTTGTTCTGGGCGATGGCGGCGGTTACTTTTTTGCCGTCATGTTCGAACTTGACGAAGGGGGTCTCAAAGTAATACTTGCCGCCGAGTTCCTCGATGTACGCTTTCATGATGGAAGCGCCATCGGTGCCCTTGGGGAAGTCGCCGCTGTGACCGGTGGGGAACTTGGGGTAGGTGGTGGGGGAGAAATCGGGTTCGTAGCCGCCTTCGTAATAGAATTTAGCGCCTTTGCTCTCGAGAAGCTCGCCGATCCAGGTGATGGCAGCGCCGCTTTCTTCCAACCAAATCTTGGGCAGGCGTTGGTCGATGCGGTTGGCTGAGTACATGGAATGAACGTGCAGGATAGCGGCTTTGTCGAGCTTCACGCCTTCAGCCTGCTGCCATTTTGAATCCACGGAACCCCAGTCATTGCGCAGGGTGCTGACAGTTTTACCTTTTTCAAGGATCACGACCTGCAGACCCTTTTCAAGGCAGGACGCGGCTGTGTAAGCACCGCCGGTACCAGCGCCAATCACGACGACATCGGTTTCCACGGTTTCGGCCACATCGCCGATCTCGGGCTCAACACCTAGCCAATCCACCGGACCTGCAGCAGCCGGTGCATCAGTGGCCGCGGGAGCGGGTGCGGCTACTTTGGGCGCGCATCCGGCCAGGATACCTGCGCCGGTAGCCAGGGCTGCGCCTTTCATGAAGTTACGACGGGACTGATCTATTATTTTGCTCATCTTGCTCCTCCATATAGGGATAAAAATTGGGCTTGCTACTGATAAGCGGATCTGGCATAGATCCTATTAGAAGCGCGTTATTGTAAACTCTACAGTTACTGTAGAGTCAAGGATACTGTGGTGAGTTCTTTCTCTAATAAATGATGACATTCTGCCCTGATATTGGCAAATGGCATCGGATCTGATGCCTGGAAAAAAATCAACCCTCTCGGGAAAGAGGGCTGATTTTGGGTAAGTTCTGTATGATTATGCTTTCGGCAGATCCACGGGCTCGCCAGCCAGGATGCGCGCTACGCGGCGGGCGTACACGGTGGTGCGACCGTTGGCGTAGCCGGTGAACAGGTTGGGGTAAGTGTGGGCGAAGTAACTGCCTGAGGTGTCTCCGATGACATGTAGACCCTCGAACGGTACGTTTTCCTCATCCAGGGGGCGCATTTGCGTATCGATGCGGATGCCATCCATGGTGGAGAGGATCATGCCGGTCAGGCGAATGCCGTAATAAGGGGGTTTCTCAAGCGGCAGGAAGCGGTAGGAATCCTTGAAGAAGTCCTGGTCCTCGCCTGCCTTGGCCAGTTCGTTGTAGCGCTTGAAGGTTGCGGCGAAGGTAGCCTCAGGGATGTTCAACTTTTTGGCCAATTCCTCAGGGGTATCTGCCTGCTGCAGGTGACCGCTGTCGATGTAGCCCTGCCAGATCTTCTTGCCGTTCTCTTCAATGGCTTTCAGGTCGGTGCCAGGCGGAACATAGAAGGGCTGATCGTTCGGGCTGCCATTGGGGAAGGGGAAGATACGGCTGCAGCCTACTGTCTGGAATTCCTGTACCTGTTGGAACCAGGTAGAATCCATGATGGCGGCGTAGCACTTACCCGGCTGGCGCGCAGCGGCGTGTACGATGAAGTCGTACGGCTGCGACTCGTTACAGAAACGCTCGCCCAGCAGGTTCACCTTGAGCCAGGGCTGTGAGCCCAGCCAGAACAAAGTTGGAACAGTTTGGGTGGCGGTCACCTCGTTTGGCAGCAGTCCCCAGCGGTCGAAGATCATGCTGGTGTGGCACTCGTCAAACGCAGCGCCCATCCACAGGCAGGCTTTGTGACCGTCACCGGTGTGAGAGGGTTGGCCTGCCATGGGGCTCATCACCATCAGGTCCTGCGGCTGTAGTGCCTTGAGCATCTCCACATTGCCCTGGTAGCCGCCGGTAGCCAGCACGATGCCTTTTTTACCCACGAAGCGGATGTACTTGCCATCTTTGGTCTTGCCAATGGCGGCTTTGACCTTCTTACCCTCATGCTCAAATTTCACAAAAGGTGTCTCAAAATAGTACTTGCCGCCCATACCCTCGATATATTCCTTCATCATCTTGGCGGTGCTCAGGTCAGGACCAGGCCAGAAAGCGCTATGACCGGTGGGGAACTTGGGATAGGAGGATGTGTGCTCAAAATCGGGTTCGTAGCCGCCTTCCCAATCGAACATGCCGCCCTTGCTGATGATGAGGTCGCCGATCCAATCGATCGCTTCAGCGCTCTCATCCGCCCAGATGCGCGGCAAACGCTGGTCGATGCGGTTGGCGCAATACATGGCGTGATAATGCAGGATGGTGGCTTTATCCAATCCCTTGGCACCGCCTTCGATCTGCCACTTCGAACCGATGGCACCCCAGTCGTTGCGTACTGTGCTGGGCTTGTCGTTCTTTTCCAGCAAAACGACCTTCAGCCCTTTTTCCAGGCAGGAGGCTGCCACGTACGCACCGCCGGTGCCAGCGCCGATGACGATTACATCGCTCTCAACGGTCTCTGCGATGTCCTTGATCTCCGGCTCAGTTCCCAGCCAGTCCAGCGCACCAGCAGCAACCGGTGCCTGGGGTGCAGCTGGAGCCTGGGTGGATGTCTTGGGTGCACAGCCTGCCAGGATCCCGGCGCCGGTAGCCAGCGCCGCCCCCTTCATAAAGTTACGACGGGATAGATCTACTTTCTTGTTCATCTTCTCCTCCGACAGAATGGAATGTGGAACAGGAACACCGCAAGAGGCGGAATCTACAAAAATCGCACCCCTGCATCTATATTTATAGACTCTACAGCTACTGTAGAGTCAAGTGGTTTCTTGATTCATTTTTTTATTTTCTTCAACTGGCTTTGATAAAAAAGGGGACTGCTGAAATCTCAGCAGTCCCCGGAACGACTTTTAGTTTGATGCAATTACAATGCGGCGATGGTTTTCCCGACCAGCCAGCCGTGCGTGAGCGCCATGCCGACCGAGTTGCCTGCGTACGGCGTGACATACGCTTCGCCATAACGACCGCCCAACGTGTTGCCGGCCACATAGAGACCCTTTATGGGTTTGCCTTCCTTATTGAGTACGTTCAGGTTCTCATCCGTAAGCATACCCGCCAGGGTGACCAGTCCGATAGACATTTGTCCAGAGTTCTGACCTACCACGCCGTAGAACGGCGGAGTGTCGATGGGAATCAATGCCTTCGGATCCTTGCCGTAGTCAGCATCAAACCCGGATTTGCACAGCTCATTGTAACGGTTGATCGAGTCAACGAAGGTCTTTGCCAGTGCGCCTTCATACCCCAGGTAACCAGCCAGTTCCTCGAGCGTGTTAGCGCCATAAACCTTGGAGGCGTTTCGCTCGGCGACGGTGATTCCTCGAACAGGGGAACCAGCGGAACCGGTACCCATTACCTTGGCCATATCTTCCTGGAAATCCTTCTCCCACAGGTCGCCGCGTCCAAAGTTGGGTCCACCGTGATCGAGCCCTGCAATTGTGATCGAATCCATGTACTTGCTGTCGGTCACAGATGTCAACAAACCTTTGGGTTGCCTTAAGGCTACGTGTCCAAGCCAGCAGATAGCTGCTTCGTTGGCGTAGCGCTTTGCATCGGCATTAAGTTGCAGCATGGGGGTCATGCCCCACGGTCCACCGGCTGCAGAGGCCATGCCCATGGTGGGACGCGGAAGCGGTTCGATCATTCCGCCAGCCCAGCAGCACATTTTGTGACCAGCTCCATCCTGGTACATACCAGCCAGCTGCCCCCTGGCTTTGCCGGCGCGTTCCGCCCACTCCATCTGGTCATTGATCAGCGCCCAGCACATATCAGAGTTGGCGCCGAAGTCACCAGTGGCAACCAGGACACCCTTGGAGGCCGCGAATTTGATGTATTTCCCCTCTTTGTTCTGGACGACCGCACCTGTGACTGCGCCGCTTTCATCCTGGGTGAGCACGATTGCGGTGTGCTCGTAGTAGTATTCACCGCCCAGGTCTTTCACCTTCTGATCCATGAACGTTTCAAAATAGCGCAAAGCAGACACAAACGGCATCACGGGTTGATGCAGCACAGGTCCCTGGAACATGGCATTGGTCGGCCAGGTCTTATATCCGTTAAGTTCAATGGGATAATCGCTGCCTTTGAGACCTTTTTGAGTCTGGTTGAAGAGCATTTCCTCGCTCATCATGTTCGAGAAATCGTATGTGACTGTACTTGGATTTTCGCCAATATATGTGAATTCCACTTTGCTGAAGCGTTCCTTGCGCAAATCTTCATAAGATTTGTAGATTTCGACCATATGGTCGAACATAGCGCCGGAATTTTCAACATACATTTTGATAAGGCGCGGGTCAACCCGTCCGCCGGAACGCTTGACGAACTCATCCACGATCTCACCGGTATCATAAGGACCATAACCGCGGTCAATCAACCATTTGGAGTTCACATGACCGATATCCTCACCCACGCGGTGCCAGTAATCGGTATAGAATCCAGCTTCGTCCCGTTTTTCAATTATGGCGGTCTTCTTACCCAATTCCACGGCACTCAATGCAGCCATTAGACCAGCATGCCCGGCACCAATGACTAAAAATTCGACATCTTTTGTATCAGCGATATCTGCGTCGGCGATGACAGGGGGCTTGCCCAGCCAATCCACCTGGCTGGTGTATCCCAGGACATAACCGGCTGGAGCAGTGGCAGGTGTGGCAGGGTTACCAAACGGCATTCCACCGCCGCCCGGTTCAGCGGCTGCTGGTGCTGACGGTCCAGCAGGAGCCTCAGTCGGTGTCAGAGTTCCAGCCACCTTGGGTGCGCAGCCGGCCAGGATGCCTGCTCCGGTTGCCATGGCTGCCCCTTTGATGAAATCTCGACGTGACAGATTCAATTTCTTCGGCTTGCTCATCTTACTCCTCCGATCAAAAATATTGGGATTAGCCAGGTGAAAGGCGTACTTGATGTCCAGCTCTCCACCTCACAATGTGAATAGCATACACTCTACACAATGTGTAAAGTCAAGGGTTTTTAACAAATTGGTGGAAGTGAATTTACGAAAGGGCAGGAATTACCGGTATGCGCAACTGGTCAATGCGCGTGAGCTTTTCAGCGTAGTTGGTCAGGTAGAACAGACCTGTGATGATCGGCCCGTTGACCTGCAGGTGGTGCTCCTCAATGAACTTCCGGGCGGGTTCCAACTCCGCCGCCGGGATGCTCATATCTACATTTACCTTCACAAAGGTGTGCACGCACATCGCCTGCGGGTGATGCACACTGAAGGCTCCGGTGGATCGCTTGAGGCGCTCCAAGTAACTGGCCTCAATGGACAGACCCCAATCCGCCTGGAGGTTCCCCGTGCCATGCAGGAAACTCTCCTGCGGGATGAGCAGGCTGGAGACGGTCAGCGGCGCAAGTTCGAGCCAGCGCAGGACCTCATTATAGGGCGTGAAGCTGCCTTCCTGCGCGCCGGGTTGCCAGAGTTTGAAGCGGAACACAGCGGGCAGGGTGCTCAATTCAATGCAGGGCTGCTCTTGATACAGGCAGTCGATCTCACGGGTCTTGCGTTTGAGCAGCTCCAGGAGCAGTTGTTTTTCGGTAACCATTTGTTCAAGTTTTTCGCATTGGAGCGTCAATTGCTCTTTCACATCCTGCACCGTGGAGTTGTTCAAAAGCTCCAGCGATTCCTTCATGCTGAATCCGCAATCTCGGTATTGCTTGCAATTGAGCAGCAACTGCAGCTCCTGCATGGAAAAATCGCGGTATTTGCCATGGGGACTGCGCAGCGGGGAGATGACGCCTGTTCGCTCGTAAAAGCGGATGCCGCTGGGCGATAGACCGGTTAACCTGGAGATTTGACTGATACTGAATTTCATCCAATACCTTTAATTGCCTGCTCAACCGGGATCCAAAGCTCGTCGTAGCGCTGGAAGCGGTTTTTGGTGTTGGTGAGGTAAAACATCCGTGAGATAACCGGGGCTCTCATCTGCAGCCGGTGTTTCAGCATAAAGTTGCGCGCAGGTTGCAGAGTGGCGGAGGGGATGCACAGGTCATCCGTAACCGGGACCACTGTTTTCACGCACTCGCCGGAGGAGAAGTACACTCCATGCGGCCCTGTTTGCAGGTTCAAACCCTGGGCGTAGCGCTCATCGATCGACATACCCCAATCCGTCTCCAGGTCGCCTGTGCCGTTGAGGAAGTTTTCCGCGGAAAGCAGCAGACAGGAGTCAGTGAATGGGGCTAGTTTCATCCAATAAACAACCTGGTCGTCTGGTAAACAGATCTCCTCAGGCGCGCCCGGCTGCCAGAGCTTGAAGCGGTAGAGCGCAGGATGATTGATCAATTCGCAGCAGGGCTCTTCGTGAAACAAACATTCCAGTTCATTGCTTTTCTGTTCGATGAGTTCATATAGCAGTTGATTGTGGGTGATGGTCTGCTTCAATTTCGCTGCCAGTGTGGCCAGTTGATCCCGCACGTCCTGCACGCCGGACTTATTCAGCAGTTCAACGGATTCGGGCAAACTAAACCCGCAATCACGGTATTGCTTGCACGTGAGTAGCAGTTGCAGCTCGTGCATGGAGAAATCGCGGTACTTGCCGTTCTTCCCTCGCACGGGGGAGATCACGCCCGCTTCTTCATAATAGCGGATGCCGCTAGCGGATATCCCGGTGAGTTTGGAGATCTGCCCGATGGTGAATCTCATCCTGCGCCTGCCTGTCGATAATATTACATAACTCTACACTTACTGTAGAGTTATGTCAATTGAGTTATTTCGGGATTTCGGGATTATTTTTGTAATTTATCCCGCTTGCGCTTGGCGATGACCAGCAGCACGATCGCTGCCAGGATGCCGATGAGTGCACCCGGTCCGGGTGCCAGGCTGTTGCCCAGCAGCGCCATCACCAGCAGGAACAGCCCCGCCAGGATGCCGTCCGCAAGGT
Source organism: Anaerolineaceae bacterium (assembly GCA_035403345.1). GTDB lineage: Bacteria > Chloroflexota > Anaerolineae > Anaerolineales > Anaerolineaceae > UBA6107. Next base: position 19,970 of record DAONEZ010000001.1, on the reverse strand, counting down.
TAAGATTAGAAAAAAGAGAACGCCAGCGATCCATGGTCACACAGCCTTTCCTGCAGTGACCTAATTTTACCTTGATATCAGCAGGTCGGGCGTTTGCTCCCGGGCGGGTTCCTGCAGCAGTTCGTGGATCATGCGCGATAACTCGTCGCGCACGCGCCGCGGGCGCCCGTCGTGTTCCAGGCGGATGTTGTCCACGTAATACGAAAGCTGCAGCAGCGCGCTGTCAGCGCTCAACTCTTTCACAGACACCACCGGGTCCTTCCAGTAACTGGGCGGGATCTTGTACTCCTTCTTGATCCATTTCAGCATATCCAGGGTGCTCTCATCCAGGCGCAGTTCGCGTTGTGAGCTGACCTCCAGCAGGGCTTTTTTGAGGCGTTCCCAATGCAATTGCAGTTGCTCGTTGCGCTTCTGCCACAGTCGTGCCTGGGCGCGGCCTTCGTTGGGCTGCACCCAGGGATCGTCCGCCTCTAGCCAGGCCCGGGCGGCGTGCAGGCAGCGCTCCACAGCGTTCTCGACCGGCGAGATAAAGTTGCAGAATAGTTCCTGGCGTTCCACGCTGCTCAAACCGCCGTCCTCGCGGCTGCTGATCTCGGTGCGCAGGCTGGCCAGGGAAGCGCGCAATTCGCACACGTGTTGATTGAACATGCCATCCAGCGCTAGCTTTTCGATTGATTTCCGGTTCCTAGCCGCTTCTTCCTCAAGCCGCAGCCGTGCAGGTTCTCCCGCAGGCAGGCGTTGCGCCCTCAACCGGATCGCATTGCCCAGCCACTCGACGGCTTCCAGCTTTTTGGAGGTGTCCGACGCCAGCAGAGCAGGGTGACCGCGGGCGATGTCCAATATGTTCGACTGTAACCTGGCCAGGTCGCTGCCGGCGTGCACGTGGATGTCGATGGAATAGCGCTGCTCGGCGGTGGGCTTGGTGAGGTTCACCAGGGTGTTGGTTTCCAGCACCTTGTTGGGAATGTAAATGGTAGCCTGTTCGTCCAGCGAAAAGAAGGTTGTGGAGCGGATGCCCAGGCGCACCACCTCGCAGGTGCGGCCATCCGGCAGCAGGATGAGGTCGTGCTTTTTGAAGGGCGCTTCCACCAGGATGGTGATGCCGGAAAAGATGTTGCCCAGGGTCTCCTGCAGCGCCAGCCCCAGCACCAATCCCAACACCCCCGCGCCGAGCAGCACAGAGGTGACATTGACTCCCCACAACGGCAGGATGATCAGCGCGGCGATGGTGACCAGCACCAACGGGCCGAACAGGTTGAGCACGGGTACCAGCACGTCATCCAGGCGCGATTCCGTGCGCGCCGCCCAGCGCTCCCCGTAAAAGACCAGCACTTCCTTGATCAGCCGGCCCAGCACGTGCGAGAGAACCAGCACCAGGATGGTGAGAAAGACCACGCGCTCCCATTTGAGCACTGCTTCAGAAAGCGCGAGGATGTGGAGCGAGGACCGGATGCCCGCCAGGAGCACCAGCAGCACCAGGGGCGTGCTGACGATGCCAAGAATGATGTCCTCCAGTTCGCCGGGGATGCGGCGTGTGAGGCGCTTGAGCAGGCGCAGGAGCACAAAATTGACCAGCAGGGCGATGAGGAACCAGGCTGCCAGGTTGAGCAGGAAAGTAGCAGGTTTACTTGCCAGGAAAGACAAGGCGGGCGGCAAAGGTATGTTGAACCCCAATAGAACGAGCATCTTACACCTCCAAACCATAGAAAGGCCAATTGCCATGCATAGTATATATTAATAAGATAATAATTGTCAATATTATCTTATTTGAGTGAGAAAATTGAGGTGAGGAGGAGAAGGGTGGGGATCAGTCCTGGGCTGGTTTTTCCAGGCGGAGACCCTCGTTGGCCACTTCGTTATCTTCCACGTAGCGGCGCGGCATGGCCAGCGAGGACCAGCCGCCGGCTTCCTGCAGCACGAAAGGATCGGTTCCGGCGCGCGCGGCGGAGGTGGCCCAGAAGTGGCGGCAGTCGTGCGCGCTGAGCCCCAGGATGCCCAGGCGCTCGCCCAGCAGGCATACGCGCGCCGTCACGGCGCGCTCTGTCATGCCCGGTGAGCCCAGTTCTTCGTTCTTTTTACTGCGCCGCAACAGCGCCCCGCTGATGGGCATGTCCCCGCAATCACGGTAGGCGGTCATGGCGGTTAGGGTGTCGCGTGTCAGGTGGTGCACCTGTTCCTTGTTCACCTTGGGGCGGAAGAAGCGCAAGGCGCGCTCGGCCAGGTCCACGTTGGATACGTCCAGGCGCGTCACCTCGCCCACGCGCAGTCCATGCTCCAGCAGCAGGCACATCAGCAGGGCATCGCGCCGTCCCTGGGGGGTATCGGGCTGGGTCTTGAGCTGCGCGGCCTGTTCGCTGGTGATCTTGACAGGCGCGGATTTCTTCAGCCCGATGCGCTGCACCGGGCGCTTTTGGTCGATGCGTACCTGCTCGCGGTACGAGTAGCCCTGCACCGCGTGGATCAGGGCGTATTCCTGCGGCATGAGCGTGCCGGACTGCATGGCCAGGCGTGCATAGGTTTTAATGGTGGAAAGATGTACGTTGATGCTTTTTACCGCGTAGCCTTCATTTAATTGCCACTTCACATATGCTTCCACCAGGCCCCAGGTCACCGGTCGCCAGGCAGCCGCGTCCTGCGCCAGGTCGCCCGTGCGCAGGTTGGCAAGCTCGAGGAACTCGTGGAACAACGCCAGGTCAGCGTCCTGCCGTCGCAGCGTGTGCTCGGCGCGGCGCGAACGGTACTCCTGGAAGCGCGTGCGCGCGGCGGCCTGGTTGGCGCTCTCGCCGATCAGGCGCGCCAGGTCTCCGGGCAGCAGGGGCTGGATCTCTTTGTCAGGCGGCATATTTTGATTGTACACCGGAAGGAAGTGTATAGTGATTGGTGAATAGTGATTAGTGATTTGGCGCAGGAGTCCTAATATCTTAAGCAGGTAGTCCCTATTCACTAATCCCTGGTTACTAATCACTGTTCAATATTTTCCCCCTTGTATTTTTCTTAAAATATCTGTAATATGAAATTCACCTATTGTATTTTTCAGAAATAGTTGTATACTCGAACAATTATATTAACGTTCTGAATCAATAGGCTTTGTCCGGCGCACAGATTAATGGTTGTAACAGGTGAGACTCCGCGGGAGTCAATTTGTTAATACCACAAGATGTGCCCGTTTTCACTAAACCGCAACTGGCATTGATGGAGTGAACGATGAGCGACAGAACGACCGCACAACCAGGCAAGACCCTGCTCGAAGTTCGTAACCTGAAAACCTACTTCTTTACCGAAGACGGCGTGGTAAAAGCTGTGGACGGAGTGGATTTTTCCGTCAAGAGCGGCGAAGTCCTCGGGCTGGTAGGCGAGTCTGGCTGCGGCAAGAGCGTCAGCTCCTTCTCCATCCTGCGCCTGGTCAGCCCTCCGGGGCGCATCACCGGTGGCGAGATCCTCTTCGAGGGTAAGAACATCCTCGATTTCTCAGATGCCGAGATGGTCAAAATGCGCGGCGACCGCATCTCCATGATCTTCCAGCAGCCGCAATCCAGCCTCAACCCGGTCTTCAGGGTGGGCGACCAGGTGGCCGAGGTGCTCATGCTGCACAAGGGCATGAAAAAGAAGGAAGCCTGGAAGAAAGCCGTTGAACTGCTCACCCAGGTGGGCATCCCCAATCCTGAACAAAAAGCCTTCGCTTACCCGCACGAGATGTCCGGTGGACAGGCCCAGCGCGTGATGATCGCCATGGCGCTGGCGCTCTCGCCTTCGCTGTTGATCGCCGACGAGCCCACCACAGCGCTGGATGTCACCATCCAGGCGCAGATCCTGGACCTGATCCGTGAGCTGCGCACAAAAACCAACACGGCTGTCATCCTCATCACGCACGACCTGGGCGTCATCGCCGAGATGGCTGACCGCGTGGCGGTGATGTACGCCGGCGAGATCGTGGAATTCGCGGATGTGGCGCAGCTCTTTGAGCGCCCGCTGCACCCCTACACACAGGGCCTGATCGGCTCCATCCCTGTGCTTGGCAATGTGGTGGACCGCCTGGAGGTCATCCCCGGGCTGGTGCCAAACCTGGTGGACCTGCCGCCCGGCTGCCGTTTTGCCCCGCGCTGCAAGCTGCGCCAGGAGTACGGGTTGGACATCTGCAACAAGCACGAGCCGCAACTGGTGGATGCCGGTTCCGCGCGCTCTGTTCGCTGCTGGCTCTACACCGATTACGAAGGTCACCAGGCTCCCCTAAAGGTCTAATTTCTTATCCAAATGCGGCATGTAGACATGCAGCCTAAGGATTTTAAAGGACAAAAGCATGATTGAATCAGCTTCCTCCAGGAACACCCAAAAAGACTTGATGGTCGTTAAGAACCTCAAGAAATACTACGAGGTGCGCACCGGCATCCTGCAGCGCGTTTCTGCGCACGTCCAGGCGGTGGATGACGTGAGTTTCACCGTGCGCGATGGGGAAACGCTGGGACTGGTAGGGGAGTCCGGCTGCGGTAAGACCACCGTGGGACGCACCGTGCTGCGCCTGACGGAACCCACCGCTGGTTCTGTCCAATTTGACGGCAAGGACGTGCTCAAGCTAAGCGGCAAGGAACTCAAAGCCGTACGTAAGGACATGCAGATCATCTTCCAGGATCCCTATGCTTCGCTGGACCCGCGCGTCCAAATTGGCGACTCGGTGATGGAAGGACTGGATATCCACAGCGTGGGCAACCGCAAGGACCGTTACCGCATGGTAATTGATATGCTCAAGAAGGTGGGGTTGGAGGAATACCATGCCCGCCGCTACCCGCACGAATTCTCCGGCGGTCAGCGCCAGCGCATCGGCATAGCGCGCGCACTGGCATTGAACCCGCGTTTCATCGTTTGTGACGAACCCGTTTCCGCCCTGGACGTGTCCATCCAGTCGCAGGTGCTCAACATCCTCAAAGACCTGCAGAAGGACCTGGGCCTGACCTATCTCTTCATTGCCCACAACCTGGGCGTGGTGGAGCACATCTCCAACCGCGTGGCGGTGATGTACCTGGGTAAGATGGTGGAGCTGACCGACCGCGATGAACTCTTCCGCAACCCGCTGCACCCCTACACCCGCGCGCTCATGTCCGCCATCCCCATCCCCGATCCGCGGCTCAAGCGCCAGCGTACCATCCTCAAGGGCGACGTGCCCAACCCGGTTAACCCGCCCAAAGGCTGCCGCTTTCACCCGCGCTGCCCCATTGCCGTGGCGCAGTGTTCGGTGGAGGAGCCCGCATTTATTGAGAAGACTCCCGGGCATTCTGTTGCCTGTTGGTTAGCCTGATCGAAAGACGTTCGATTGTTGAGTAGATGATCCTGTTCGTACAAAGGAGGTGGTCACATTACTAAGGCAAATCAGTTCGCAGAAATGGGTTTCGAAAGGCGAAACCCGGACGGTTCCAATCAATCAACAAGGAGAAAAGAAATGAAACGTCGACTATTGTTCGTTCTAAGTATCGTTTTGGTCGCAGCCATGGCACTCACGGCCTGCGCCAAAGCCACCGAAGCCCCGGTTGCCACGGAAGCTCCCGTTGTTACGGAAGCCCCGGTAGCCACCGAAGCGCCTGTTGCCTCCAACCCGCTGAAGATCACCCTGTCCTTCCGCGTGGTGGATCGCGCTTACCTGCCTTCACCTGACAAAGTTGCCCAGGAAATCCAGGCACAATTGAAGGAAGTCGGCATCGATGTAACGCTGGAAGAAATGGAATCCGCTGCGTTCATTGACGCCACCGCCGCCGGAGAGAAGGGTTTCTACCTGTTGGGCTGGAACGCTGACTATCCCGATGCGACCAACTTCTACGATTACCACTTCGCCAACGCCAACAACCTGCAGTTTGGCAATCTGTATGAGGACATGGTGGCTGAGATCAATGCTGCCGCCAAACTCTCCGACCCGGCTGCACGCCAGGGCCATTATGACACCGTCAACCAGATGCTCAAAGACTACCTCATGATGATCCCGGTAGCCAACGGTGGTTCCTCAACCGTTTACCAGGCCAACGTGGAAGGTGCTCACTCAAGCCCGCTGGGCAATGAGAACTTCAGCGTGATGAGCAACGGCACCGACCAGTTCGTCTGGATGCAGAACGGCGAGCCTGCTGCCCTGTGGTGCTCTGACGAGACCGATGGCGAGACCTTGCGCGCTTGCGAGCAGGTCTACGAAGCGCTGCTTGGCTTCAGCATCGGCGGAACAGATGTTGTTCCCAGCCTGGCTGAGAGCTATGCACCCAATGCGGACCTGACAGAGTACACCTTCAAGATCCGCCAGGGCGTCAAGTTCCACAATGGCGCTGACTTCGATGTCAACGATGTAGTGGCTACTTTCGCCTCCTACTGGGATGCCGCCAGCCCAAATCATGTCGGCCGCACCGGCAGCTTTGAGTACTTCGGTGCTTTCTTTGGCTCCTTCCTCAATGCCGAATCCAGTGTCGCCACCCTGGTTGATAACGGTGGACTGCTCTCCCTGACCGCACCGGATTGCGAGTACGGCGGCGAGTTCAAATCCATCGAAGCGGTGGATGCCTCAACCGTGAAATTCACCCTGTGCTATGCTGATCCTGCCTTCGCCTCCAAGGTGGCCTTCTCCGTGTTCGCCATCCAGGATAAGGATTACCTGGATGCCAACAGCGGCGATTCCGTTAGGATGAGCGATGCCCCCAATGGCACCGGTCCCTACATCGTGAAAGAATGGAATCGCGGCGACAGCGTTGTTTACGAAGCCAACCCCAACTACTGGGGCGAGAAAGCCAAGACCCAGAAGCTCATCTTCCGCTGGTCTGAACAATCCGCACAGCGCGTGCTTGAACTCCAGGCCGGCACTGTGAATGGCATTGACAATCCGGGTCCGGATGACATCGCCGGGATCGAAGCGGATGCCAACCTCAAGTTGTATCCCCGCCTCGGCTTCAACATCTTCTACATCGGATTCAACAACACCATTGCTCCGTTCGACAATCCGTTGGTCCGCCAGGCCATTGCCTACGCGATCGACCGCCAAAGGATCGTTGACCAGTACTATGCGATCGGTTCAACCGTTTCCGATAGCTTCGTGCCGGCCTTCGTGACCCCCGGCGCAAGCCCCAACATCCCCTGGCTTGAGTTCAATCCTGAAAAAGCCAAGGAACTGCTCATCGAAGCAGGCTACACTGTAGAGTAATACCTGTTCTAAATCACGGATGGGGTTGGATCCCCAACCCCATCCGGATAATTGATCTTGAGAGAAGATAAATGACCCAATTCATTGGCCGCCGCATCTTATTATTACTGCCTGTCTTGTTGGGTGTCATCCTGGTGACGTTCATTATCGTGCGCCTCATCCCGGGTGACCCTTGCGTGACCATGCTTGGGGAACGCGCTACTCCAGCGAAATGTGCGCTCTTCCTGGAGCGTTATGGTTTGAATGACAATATTTTCGTACAATTCGGGCGCTACCTGGGCAACCTGGCTAAATTAGACTTGGGGGATTCCATCCGCTTCACCCGTCCGGTGATGGACCTGCTTTCGGAACGCCTGCCGCTGACCATGGAATTGACCATGAGCGCCATGCTGTTCTCTACCACAGTTGGTGTGCTCCTGGGGGTGATCTCCGCCCTCAAACGCAACACCATCCTGGATACTATCACTATGATCATTGCCAATATCGGTGTGTCCATGCCGGTTTTCTGGCTGGGCTTGCTCCTGGCGTATGTCTTCGCCCTGGAGCTCAAAGGCACGCCGTTTGTTCTACCACCCTCTGCGCGCTTCACCGCTGGGGTGGCCTTACAGAACCTGGATGAGGTCTGGGGTCTGACCAACCTGACCGGATTCAAAAAGTTTATTATTGACCTGATGTCCAATACCGTTCTGGTGAACGTGATCATTACCGGTGACTGGAAGGTGTTCTGGGATTCACTCAAGCACCTGATCCTGCCGGCTGTAGCCGTGGGCACCATACCAATGTCCATCATCGCGCGCATGACGCGCTCCAGCCTGCTGGAAGTGGTGGGACTGGATTACATCCGCACGGCGCGTGCCAAGGGCATGCAGGAAAGCCGCGTGATCCGTAAACACGCCATGCGCAACGCCATGATCCCCATCGTTACCATTATTGGCATCGAGACCGGCAGCCTGCTATCAGGCGCGGTGCTTACCGAGACCGTGTTCACCCTGCCGGGAATGGGCACCGCACTCGTGTCGGCCATCCTGGCACGTGATTACCCGGTTGTGCAGGGCTTCACCCTGGTGATCGCCCTCATCTTCGTATTCGTCAATCTTATCGTGGACCTATCGTATGCGTATCTTGACCCGCGCATACGCGTGGACTAGGGGAGGCAGCATGCAAAACGTGACCGAATTCCCCAAAGAATTTACCAGTAAGCGCCGCTCACCGTTTCGGGAGGCTATGCGCCACCTCTGGCGGCATAGTTCCGGCAAAGCCGGCATCATCATCCTGGGCTTGCTGGTGCTCATCGCCATCTTCGCGCCGGTGATCGCGCCTTATGACCCCACGCAACTGCTCAAGGACCAGAAGCGGCGGGATACCCCCTGTGTACACCTGCTGGGCTGCCCGAAAGAGGAGCAGCAGCATTTGTTCGGCATTGACGGCAACAGCCGTGACCTGTTCTCGCGCGTCATTTATGGTTCGCGCCTGTCGCTGCAAATTGGCCTGGCGACCATGGTGTTTGCCATCCTGATCGGCACGCTGATTGGAGCGATTGCCGCATATGCCGGAGGGGCGGTGGATAACATCCTGATGCGCCTGATGGACGTGCTGATGGCGTTCCCCAGCCTGCTGCTGGCCATCGCCATCGTTTCGGTGCTGGGTACGGGGCTGATCAACGCCCTGCTGGCTATCGGCATCGTCTCCATCCCGCGCTTTGCAAGGCTGGTGCGCTCCACCGTGCTGTCGGTCAAGGAGTTGGACTACGTACAGGCCGCGCGCGCCCTGGGTGCATCGCCCATGCGCCTGCTGTTCCAGCGCATCCTGCCCAATGCCATCACCCCGCTCATTGTGCAGGGCACCCTGGGCATTGCCACCGCCATCCTGGACGCCGCCGCGCTATCCTTCCTGGGGCTGGGCGCCGAGCCGCCGCGACCGGAGTGGGGACTGATGCTGGGCGAGGAAAAGAACAGCATCTTCAGCGCGCCCCACTTGGTCATTTTCCCGGGCATCGCCATTATGCTCACCGTGCTGGGCTTCAACCTGCTGGGCGACGGCTTGCGCGACGCGCTCGATCCGCGCCTGACGCACGGAAGACAATAACTGGATTCACACAAAGTGGATGGCACCGGTTGGAATGGGTGCCATTTTCTTTTGCCCTTTTGCCGAAAAATCGGTATACTGGTGTTAAAGATTAAGGAGGTTTCAATGAAAGGCTCTCAAAAAGTGATCGACATGCTCAATTTCCTGCTGGCGGATGAGCTCACCGCTGTCAGCCAGTACATGGTGCATGCTGAAATGTGCGCCGATTGGGGTTACAACGAACTGGCTGAAAAGATCGAGAAGCGCGCCATCGACGAGATGAAACATGCTGAAAAGCACATCGGGCGCATCCTGTTCCTGGAAGGGCTGCCGGTCGTAAGCAACCTGAACAAGATGCACATCGCCCCAAAAGTGGAGGGCATGCTGACCAGCGACCATGCCGCTGAAGAGGGTGCCATTGCGGCCTACAATAGCGCGATCAAGCTGTGCACCGAAGAAGCTGATAACGGTTCGCGCGAGATGCTGGAAGACATACTGGCTGACGAGGAAGCACATATCGACTGGATCGAAACCCAGTTGGACCAGATCGAGCAAATGGGCATCCAGAACTACCTGGTCGAGCAGATCGGGTAAATTTCCGAAATAAGCATAAACCGGCAGAACTTCTGCCGGTTTATTGTTCTCTTACCTGGAAATATTGATTCTAAGCATTTCGCGTAGCCATTATTTTTGTTATTTATTTCCTATCCACTGATACTGACCCCAATCAGTCGCCCGATGCCAAAGGTGACCCCAGCAGCCAACAGCCCGAACAGCACCATGCGCAAGCCGGAATACAACAAGCCGCGTCCGGTGAATAACGTGATGACTGCGCCCAGCGCGAACAAGCCAAGCACGCTCAGCCCGATGCTCCAGAACACAGCTACCATGCCGGAGGCGAAGAAGAAGGGCGCTACCGGCAGGATGGCTCCCAGGGCGAAGAGAATGAAGGATGTAATGGCTGCCTCCCAGGCGGATCCGCCCAGTTCGTCCGGGTCGATGCCCAATTCTTCGCGCGCCAGGGTGTCCAACGCGGAGTCCTTGTTGGACAGGATCTGGTTAGCAAGCGTGCGCGCATTCTCACGAGTGAGACCGCGCGATTCATAAATAAGTGCCAGCTCTTCCGCTTCTTCTTCCGGAGCGGTCTCGATCTCCTGTTTTTCAGTAGCCACCTGGTGGGTGTAGAGTTCGCGTGAAGAGGTGACCGAGAGCCACTCGCCCAGTGCCATGGAGATGGCGCCTGCCAGCAACCCCGCCACGCCAGCGATGAGTACTTCTTTACCGGCCAGGGTGGCCCCTGCCACGCCCATCACAAGGCTCAGGTTGGAGACCAGCCCGTCGTTGGCGCCCAGCACGGCCGCGCGCAGGGCATTACCGCCCGCAGAGCGGTGGCGTCCTTCCAACTGCGCCAGCACGCCGCCGGCGATCCCGCCGCGCACCGTGGAGGTGATCTGGGTCAACAGGCGGTCATGCGAGCTTTCCTCTGCGCTCATGCCCATGGCATTTTCCATCTTCTGGTAAGCCCGTGAGCCGCTTTTTTCCATGCCCTGCATGGCAGGCAGGATCATGGACGGGCCAAAACGCTTGCCCAGGCGGATGAGCATGCGTGTACGAAGGTCGGGTTTGTACTCCTCGAGCACCAGGCCGGCGTCCTTAGCCTGGTGCACCCATTTCTCAGCGTGCTTGATCTCGGTTTTGGCGATGCGCCGGTATACCTCGGCGATACGCGTGTCTTTTTCTATGTCCGCCAGGGTCTCGTAGAGCAGTGCGCTGGCGCGTTCGGCCCTGTAGGCATCCACAATGGGGTTGGTTTTTGGCATGGGAGAATTCCTTTCAGGTTGATTTTATCGCAACTTTATGTCGGGAAAAAGCAGAACACGTAAAAAAATCGAAATTAGACGAAAAGCACGAAAAATGGAAATCTGTAATCAGGCAATCAGGAATCAGGTAATCAAAAATCAATTGAGGGAAGACTTGGTATCTCTCCCGGAGTATGTTCTTATACTCCGGGAGCTTTCACCTGGTCCAGTGTAGGGCAAGCCCCGGGAGTCGTAAACCAGACTCCCGGGGAAATTAAATATCCCTCCCGGAGTCTGCTTTTTGACTCCGGGAGTTTGCACTTGATCCTGGGAAATCTGACCACTGATGACACAGATCTCACAGATAATCCAATCAAAGACCGATGGAGGCTCATGATGTCATTCTCTTTCTCGTTCTTTTCGACTTTTTCACGAGGTCACGTTATTAGTGCAAGCCCCGGGAGTCGTAAACCAGACTCCCGGGGAAGAACGAAGTCATCTCCCTGAGTCTGCTTTTTTGACTCCGGGAGTTTGAACTTGATCCTGGGAAATCTGACCACTGATGACACAGGTCTCACAAAAACAACCACCTGGTCAATTTTTCCGGACTACAAATCTCGGTTCTCGTTTCTCTACTCTCGTTTTTCATAATTGATGGATAATTATCTCAGTGGACCAAATTGCTCGAAAGGCTGGAAAAACAGGAGATCCTCTCTAATGGCGAAACCAAACCTGAAGACTTTTAATTATGCCGTAGGGATGTTCGGCACGTCCATCCCCATCAACATGCTCAAAACTTACGCGGCCATCTTCTACGTGGACCAACTGGGCATGACCACCAAACAGATGTCATTGATGCTGCTCATCTACACTTTCATCGATGCCATCGACAATCCTGTGTACGGTTACCTCTCAGACCGCACGCGATCGCGCTGGGGCAGGCGACGCCCATGGCTCACTATCGGCACGCCGCTGCTGGCGCTGGGCTTGATCGCCTTTTACAGCACGCCGGCTTTCCTCAGCGGAACCTCGCTGTTCGCATACTGCGCGCTGTTCTACATACTCACAGGTACGCTGGATTCGGTGATCAACGCCAACTACGGCGCACTCTTCCCGGAGCTGTTCAAGGATGATGCCAGCCGCGCCAAGGCCAATGCGTTGCGCCAGGCTTTCCAACTGGTAGCGATGATCATCTCCATAGCGCTTACCCCCATTATCACCAACGCCATTGGCTTCAGCACCACTGCCATCCTTTACGGTATCCTGGGTGGCGCGGTCATCCTGTACATGACATTCACCAGCCACGAAGCTGTTACTGATATCCACGAAGAAAAGCCGCGCCTGTGGCACAGCATCAAGAGCCTGCTGGTCAACTGGAAGTTCTGGGTGGCGGGGTTCGCCAACGCCTTTTACAGCGCAGCCATGAGCCTGGTACTGGCTGCCATGCCGTTCTTCGCCAAGTACACGCTGCAGATCTCCAGCGGTCAGACCTCCATCCTGTTCGCCTCCGTGCTTATCATCGCCATTGCCTGCGTGGCACTCTGGGCGCAACTGGTCAAAAAGTTCGGGTTGATGCCCGTGTGGCGGGCTGCACTGGTTGCGCTGGCGGTGGCTTTCGTGCCGCTCTACTTCGCCAATTCGCTGATCACCGGTATCATTTTCGCAGCCCTGGTGGGCTTCGGCTTTGCCGGAGTCATCACCACCATGGACTTGATCGGCGCGAAGATCATGGACGAAGACACGCGCAAGTACAACCTGCATCGCGAGGGCATCATCTCCAACGCGCTGGGCTTCATGAACCGACTGAGCGGGTTGTTCGTCAGCGCCGGTTTCCTGCTGATTTCTGTCCTCTACCAGTTTGAAAGTGGCAACAACCCGGGTCCGCGTCCTGGGGACGCAGCCCGTTTTCTCATCGCAGCCTTGCCGGCTGCCATGATGGTCATCAGTTTTATTTTCTCCTTCTTCATGAAATTTGATAAACCCACCAGGGAAGTGGAACAACCCCCGCTGAAACAGGAGGCGTAAATGGCACTATTCCATATTGAACATGTATCTGAAGCGGTGGGTATGAACCTGTCGCTCAAAGTTATTCTGCCCGATCCCCGGGGAATGGGAGAGGTTCCTGTGGCGCAGCGCGAGGTGCTCTACCTGCTACATGGGCTGAGCGATGATGCCTCCGCCTGGCCGCGTTACTCCATGATCGAGGTGCTGGCAAGACGTTACGGGCTGGTGGTGGTCATGCCCAGCGCAGGGCGCAGCTTCTACACCGACCAGCCGGATGGGCAGAATTATTTCACTTACATCACCGAGGAGCTGCCCAAATACCTGCAGGATGTGTTCGGTATCCAGCCGCGGTGCGAAAAGACTTGCGTTGCCGGGCTCTCCATGGGAGGATATGGTGCCATCAAATGCGGGTTGGTGCGGCCGGACCTGTTCCGCGCGGCTGCCAGCCTCTCGGGTGTGCTCTCGCTCTCCATCATGGGCATGGACCCGGATGATAAGCGCAAGGAGGGCTTCAGAAACCTGTTTGGACCGCTGGAAGAGCTGCCCGGCAGCGAACATGACCCGGCAGTCTGGCTGCAGAGGGGCGCCGCTCATCCGGAGAGCCTGCCTCAGCTCATCATTACCTGCGGGCGCCAGGATGACCTTTATCCGTTGAGCCTGATCTTCCGCGACGCCTGCAAGCAGTTGGGCGTGAATTGTATCTACCACGAAGGCGAGGGGCGACATGACTGGCCGTACTGGGATTCCGCCATCCGCCTGGTGCTGGAAGATATGTACGGACCCATGCCGGAAGGATTTTAGATGACCCAGGACAACGCTGATAACAAATTCCGTACCATCCAATACTTCGTCGAACCGAAACAGCGGGGGACGTACTTTACTATCCCGTTCAGCATGCCGCCGGACACGGAAAGTTTTACCCTGCGGTATTCCTACGAGCGCATGCGGGCAAAGGAGGAGGCGGTTGAAAATGGTGTCTTCCGCTCCCGCGAAAAAGTGAACACCATCGACCTGGGGTTGGTACGGCCTGATGGGACGCAGGCAGGCGCATCCGGCGCGGATAAGACTGAAGTCACCCTTTCTGAAACCTTCGCAACGCCGGGTTACCAGCCGGGTGCGCTGATGCCGGGCGAGTGGGGCATCCTGGTGGGGGTTTACCGGGTAGCAGAGCCAGGGGTTAACGTCACCTATGAGCTGAGTTTTACGCCCAAGCACCGCCGTCTCTTGAAAGGCGACCTGCACATGCACACCATTGCCTCGGATGGGGTGCTGACTGCCGCGGAATTGGCAGCCGTGGCGAAAAGCCAGGGGCTGGACTTCATCGCCATCACCGACCACAACCAGATGGTGGCGCATGCCGGCCTGCCGCGCGTGCCGGGATTAACGATCATCCCCGGCGTGGAGTGGACGCATTACCAGGGCCATTCCAACTTCCTGGGTCTGGACCGGGCTTATGACGAGCCGTTCTTCACCAACACGCCCGAGGAAGCTGCAAAGCGGTTCGCATCCGCCAGGGAGCGCGGAGCGTTGATCATCATCGATCATCCTTTTGATGAAGGCTGCCCGTTCCTGTTCGACCTGGCGCAACTGCCTTTTGATTGCTACGAGATCTGGAACGGACCCATGCGCGAGTCGAATTTTCGCGCAGTGGGCACCTGGCATGCCATGCTGGTTGCAGGGAAGAAACTACCGGCAGTAGGCGGCAGCGACTTTCATAAGAGCGAGCTATTCCTGTATCCCGGTGGACCGACCAATTGCGTGTATTCGAATTCCGCGGGAGAAATGGATATCCTGGAGGCCGTGCGAAAGGGCAGGGGCTTTGTCAGCTTTGCGCCGGATGGACCAATTGTTGAGATGTACGCAGGGGACGCCAAGTTGGGAGAAAGCGTGACATTTGCAGAAACTCAGGAAGTGCGCATAACAGCGGGCAACCTTGCGGCCGGCGACACGCTGCAGGTGATCACGGCTGCCGGGGTTGCCGCACAGTGGCAGGTCGGCGGCGCGGGTGAGCTGGAGGTCAAAAACCACATGAGCGCGCCTGGCTTTACGCGCGTACAGGTGCTACGGCAGTTTATTCCGAACACTCCGGCAATACCTGCGCTGGTGTCGAATCCGATCTATTTTGATTAAGACGTAACGCCGTTTTACCAACGCTGAATCGGTATAGGTGTTGAGGAGACCAGGGTGGGTTTTAGGGTTCGCGTGACCTGATCCATTCACCTGTCACGAAAACAGATAACGGGAGTTCCCTCCAGGGAACTCCCCCTCTCTTTTTTTAGTGAAAAAAAGCGAATATTTCCCATTTAAACGATATAAACCTCCGATTCCTTGAAAACCCAGAATTGGTTTCAATTTCCAGGAATTTAATGTGGTTCTGTAACCGATTTGTAACCAGCGATGGTTACTATATAACTACAAAATCCAGAGTCATTCATTGACTTAGAAAATTTATCACATCTACAGGAGGAAAGCTGATGCGGTTAAACGGGAAAGTGGCTTTGATCACTGGCGGCGCTGCCGGTATTGGCAAGGCAACCGCCCAGGTATTTGCCAGGGAAGGCGCGACGGTGGTCATTTGTGATGTTTCCGAGGAACTTGGAAACACATTGGTGAAAACGCTTGGTCCAAACGCCCTGTTCAACAAGGTGGATGTGACCAACCGCGCGGAAGTGCAGGGGTGGGTGGATGGCGTCGTGGCCAAATTCGGCCGCGTGGACATCCTGGTGAACAATGCGGGCATCACCCGCGACGCGCAATTCGTCAAGATGAAGGATGGCGAATTGGTGAAACAGATGAGCGAAGAAGCGTTCGACCTGGTGATCTCGGTCAACCTGAAGGGCGTTTTCAATTGCACCCAGGCGGTCGCGCCCTACATGATCAAACAAAATTCAGGCGTGATCCTCAATGCCTCCTCAGTGGTGGGACTGTACGGTAATTTTGGCCAGACGAATTACGTCGCCACCAAGGCGGCTGTGATTGGCATGACCAAAGTGTGGGCGCGTGAGCTTGGCCGCTACAACATCCGTGTCAATGCCGTCGCTCCTGGCTTCATCATGACTGAAATGGTGGCCAAGATGCCCGAGGAGGTTCTGGCAGGCATGCGAGCCAAGACCCCACTTGGCCGGCTGGGAGAACCCGAGGACATCGCCAATACATACCTGTGGCTTTCCACTGACGAAGCCGCCTACCTCCACGGCACCACCATCAGCGTGGATGGCGGGATCGTCCTGGGCACCTAGAACGGAGCAGAATATGACACGTTATGCAAGCATCATCTCAACCGGGGCTTACCTGCCCGAAATTGAGGTCACCAACGCAGCCATGAAGGAGCGCTTTGGCGTCGTCATCGATAAATTCGAGGCTTCGTCCGGTATCAAAACCCGTTTTTATGCCCCACCTGACTGGGCGACATCCGACCTGGCTGTGGAGGCTGGCAAGAAAGCGCTGGCCAATGCTGGTCTCAATCCGGAAGACCTGGGGCTGATCATCCTGGGCACTGACAGCCCGGATTACATCACCCCGGCCACCTCTGTTGTGGTACAGCACAAGCTGGGTGCAAAGAACGCCGGCACCTTTGATGTTGGTTGTGCCTGTGCGTCCTTTCCAACCGGATTGAACTTGGCAGCCGGCCTGATCAGCGCCAATCCTGGCTTGAAGTATGTCATGGTCATCGGCGCTTACATGATGCACAAACTGGCTGACCTGGAGAATGACGTTATGTCCTTCTTCTATGGCGACGGTGCGGGCGCAGCCATTCTGACCGCCAGCGAGAAACCCGGCTTTGTCTCCTCCACCTTCGCTGCGGATGGTTCGTATCACAAGCACTGGGGCATATACTCCGGCGGCACCTACGAACCCGTCTCCGAGGACAGCCTGAAAGCCGGGCGCACCAAAGTCAAATTGATCACGCCGTTTCCGCCGGAAGTGAATCACGAGGGCTGGCCGGCGCGCATGCGCGAACTGGCGAAGAATGGCAACTTCGACCTTCAGGAGGCCGACCTGGTGATCTACACCCAGGTGCGCCTGGGGAGCATCAAGCTGGTACAGGAGTCGCTCGGTCTTCCCTTTGAAAAAGCCCATTTCGTGATGGATCGCTTTGGGTACACCGGTTCCGCCTGCCTGCCGATGGCCTTTGATGACGCTGTCAGCCAGGGCAAGGTACATTCCGGTGACCTGGTGCTGTTCGTTGGCTCCGGGGTGGGCTACAACCAGGCAGGTTCTGCGTTCATCATGCCTTAGGAGCGTATGGACACAAAAGAACTCTACCATTCGAAGTTATTGAGCATCCCTGAGGCTGTCGGCAAGGTGAAGTCCCATGACCGGGTAGGGGTGGCCATGGCTGCCTCCGAACCCCCGGGATTGCTCTCGGAATTGGGGAATCACCGCGACCGGCTGGAAGATGTTCATGTGTGGGTATGCCTGCCGCTGGGATCCTACAGCTTTGTGCTGGATCCGTCCATGGAAGGGCACTTTTTCATCGAAAACTGGTTTTACGGCAACGCGGATCGCAAGGTGCACAGCCAGGGACGTGAGTCCTACATCCCAAATAATCTTCACCAGGCTTCCACGCGGAAGTTATATGCCAACAAGAACCGAGTCAACGTCTTTCTCGGCACCGCCACTCCGCCTGATTCACGCGGATACATGTCGCTTTCATTGGGATTGGTGCTGGAGAAACAACTGATCGAGGCGGCTGACCTGGTCATCCTTGAGATCAACGAAAACCTGCCCTGGACGCTTGGAGATACCCAGGTTCACCTCTCGCAGGTGGATTACCTGGTTGAAAACAACGCTCCTTTGCCGGAATTGCCGGTGGTCGCGCCAACCGAAGCCGAGGAAGCCATTGGACGCTACATCGCGGAACTGATCGAAGACGGTTCCACGCTGCAGCTTGGCATCGGCGGCATCCCTAACGCCATCACCCCCTTCCTCCTGCAGCGCAAGGACCTGGGCATCCATACCGAAATGTTCACTGACGGCATGGTGGACCTGTATAACGCCGGGGTCATCACGAACCGCTGCAAGACCCAGTGGAAGGGCAAAATGGTTGGCGCTTTTGCCCTGGGTACGCAAAAATTGTACGACTTCGTTAACAACAACCTGGGGGTTGAATTCCAGCAGGGACGCATCACCAATGACCCCTATGTGATTGGCAGGAATCACAAGATGATCAGCATCAACACCGCCCTGCAAGTGGACCTGATGGGTCAGGTGTGCTCTCAATCCATCGGGCACAAGCACTTCTCTGGTACCGGCGGACAATTGGATACCCACCGCGGCGCACAGCTTTCAGAGGGCGGACGCGGCATCATCGCCCTGCGTTCCTCCGCCCGCAATAACGAGATCTCCACCATCGTCCCGATCCTCTCCGAAGGGGCTGAGGTGACCGTGCCCAGTCACGATGTGGATACCGTGGTGACCGAGTTCGGCACTGCGGACCTCAAGGGTCTCTGCCTGCGCGACCGCGCTGAGGCTTTGATCCGCATTGCCAACCCTGCCTTCCAGGATTGGCTCAAGGAAGAGATCATGCGCCTGGGCATCGTGCCCCATTTCTAGGAAAGGATCGGATTGAGAATGAACGCGTTGGTTGGAAAGTGGCAGCAGCCTGAAGGACAAGCGTATGCGGGGTTGGTCTTCCAGTTTGAGCCGGATGGGACCTTTCGCTCCGAGTACCCGGCCATGGGCATTACATCCTCTGGTACTTATACCGTGGAAGGCGACCTGATTTTTATGGATCAGAGCAGCCACTCGCTGGGGCTGCTGGGCAAGTTTGCAGGGCGTTTCCTGGTGGAACAGGACACCTTACGGTTGGGATTTGGAAATCCGGGAGAAAAAGCTCCCGAGGACGTGAGCAAGGGCAGGCTTTATCTTAAGGTGTTGGGAGAGGATTAATGACGGTTAAGAAATTATCTCGCGGTGTTGCGCTAGTCGGCGCAGGGATGAGCAAGTTTGGCGGGTTTAAAGGGAAGTCTTCCCGCGACCTGTTTGTTGAAGCTTTCGTTGAAATGCTGGGGACGGTTGATAAAGGCATCGATCCGCGAAAGATCGAAGCCCTGTACGTCGGCAACTTCAGCAGTGACCTGTTCGAAGGACAGGGGCAGCTTGCGCCTATCCTGGCGAATTGGACCGGGTTGACCCCCATCCCGGCCACGCGCGTTGAGGATGCCTGCGCGAGCGCCGGCGTCGCCCTGCGGCAGGGCATCCTGGCGGTAGCCTCCGGTATGTATGATATCGTGCTTGTGGCGGGCATCGAGAAAATGACCGATCTGCCCACCGAAAAGGTGACCGACACCCTGGCGACCGCTGCTGACCAGCAGTACGAGATTCCCGCCGGATTCACCTTCCCGGGTTTCTACGCCTCCATGGCCACAGCCTACATGCATACTTATGGTGCAACTCCTGAAACCTTCATGAAGGTTGGAATTAAGAATCACAACAATGGTTCTTTGAATGAGAAAGCACAATTTGGCGCGAAGATCACCACGCTGATGGAAGCCCGCAAGGCCAGCGCAGCCAAAAAAGGGCTGCCCATCCCCGAGTGGGCTGATGAGATGGCTTTCCTGCACGATGACAAAGCCAATCCGGTGGTGGCCTGGCCGATGCGCCTGTACGATTGCTCGCCCGTTTCAGACGGTGCGGCGGTTGTCCTGCTGGTAAGCGAAGAGCTTGCCGGTAAGTTCTCGAATTCCCCCATTTTTGTTGCCGGAACCGGCCATGCTAGCGACGGCGCGCTGCACGATCGCGACACGCTCACCAGCATCCCGGCTGCCAAACTGGCCGGTCAACAGGCTTATGAAATGGCCGGCATCACCCCCGCCGACGCCCTGGCCCATCCGACCTGGAACATGGGGCCCAAGGTCACCCTGGATTCCGCCACCCTGATGAACAAGGGGCTGGAACTGATCGAGGCGCGCTGGCTGTTCGGCTGCACCCCGGCGCAG